>NZ_JBAWSY010000027.1:0-36182 GCF_037104765.1 Psychrobacillus mangrovi
CGTGACGACAGTCACGACCACCCCTTCTATATAATCCCACGGTAATAATGTAGCCAAAGTCTATCCAAAGCACTCCCGAAACAATTGAAAACAGGTGATGTACATAGGGGGTGATATTAGCGCTATGTTATGCTGTCTAGCTTCAGCGATTAGCCCCTCGAGGTCAAATAACCTCCCACAAAGAAGTAAATGAAAAACTTGCATTGGAGGAAAAACAGTTGCTTGTCGGAGGCTAACACAGGCGCATGCGCTTTTCTTATACTGTCTAGCTTCAGCGACTAGCCCCTCGAGGTCAAATAACCTACCCACAATGAAGTCAAAGAACGACTTCTTTGTGGGTAGAACATTTGCTTGTCGGGGCTGACACAGTCGCTTGCGCTTTTCTAAAAATAGGTCATCTTTTACGTATATATAGATTGTATGGTAAACTATTGTAGATTCTTTTAATTAATTATATAGAGATGGGTTTTAAAACACAGCCCAATAAAGTTAAAGCCTCGGTGAATGCACAGATTTTGAAGGGATTATCGATTAAGCTTGAATAAAATCTGGATGCAATTGAGCCAAGGTGAATTTGATAGCGGGGGAATTGTTGTGTGGAAATTTTATGGATTAGCAGCGGTTGTTATTGCACTTGATCAGTGGACAAAATGGTTAGTCGTTAAGAATATGGAATATGGTGAACGTATTTCGATTTTGGATCCTTATATAGGATTACTTTCACATCGAAATCGCGGAGCTGCATGGGGAATGCTACAAGGACAAATTGGTTTATTTACAGTCGTAACGATTGTCGTAATTATCGGTATCATTTATTATTTTCATAAAGAAGCAAAAGGAAAACCCATGTTTCAGTCTGCTTTAATGCTTTTATTAGGCGGAGCTATTGGAAACTTTATCGATCGTCTTTGGAGAAATGAAGTAGTCGATTTTGTTGATGTCTTAATCCCAATCATTAATTATGATTTCCCTATTTTTAATGTTGCCGATGCAGCATTATCAATTGGTGTCGTGATTATCATATTATTTATTTTGAAAGAAGAACGAGCTGAAAAGAAAAAGGTGAAGTAATGGAAGATCAAACATTTATTATTGAAAAAGAATTAGCAAAAGAGAGAATTGATAAAGCAATAGCATCTTTTGATACAGACTGGTCCCGTACACAAATACAAAATTTAATAAAAGATGGACATGTACTGGTGAACTCAGAAGCAGCAAAATCAAACTATAAAGTGAAGGAAGGGGATGTTATTGTCGTTACTCCTCCTGAAGCGGTAGAGCTTGATATTGTTGCTGAGGACTTGCATTTAGAAATAGTGTATGAAGATGAAGATGTTGCTGTTGTGTATAAGCCGCGTGGTATGGTGGTACACCCTGCTCCCGGGCATGTATCTGGAACACTTGTAAATGGACTAATGTATCAAATAACAGATTTATCAGGCATTAATGGTGTTTTGCGTCCAGGAATTGTTCACCGTATTGATAAAGATACGACTGGATTATTAATGGTTGCCAAAAATGATGTGGCACATGTTTCATTAGTCGATCAACTTGTAAAGAAGACTGTTACACGTAAATATACTGCACTTGTGCATGGTCGTATTCCTCATGACAAAGGAACAATCGATGCTCCTATTGGTCGAGATAAAAAAGACCGACAAAGTATGGCAGTAGTAGACAGTGGGAAACATGCAGTTACTCATTTCCGTGTATTAGAACGTTTTGATAAATTTACATTAGTTGAATGTCAGTTAGAAACTGGTAGAACGCATCAAATTCGTGTGCATATGAAATATATTGGTTATCCACTAGCAGGTGATCCAAAGTATGGTCCAAAGAAAACAATCGATTTCAATGGACAGGTTTTACATGCAGGGGTATTAGGGTTTATTCAACCAAAAACAGGTGAATATTTGGAGTTCTCATATCCACTTCCAGAGGATTACACAAATTTATTACAAGATTTAAGAAAACAATCATTGATTAAAGAAGATTAATGCTTTATACTAAGCAAAGAAAAGTAAATAGCTTCACCTTTAATAACAGTCCCGAGAGGCTGAGAAGGTACATGTGAAAGTGACTCACTATTTGTCTGCGGACTTATCTTGTGGGTGCACCTTAATTTATTACACACATACAACCTCTTGGGCATCTCTAGCTCAAGAGGTTTTTTATTTTCTAAATAAAAGGAGGGTAAATATGGCTGAGAAAGCTAATATTTTAGATGAACAATCCATTAATAGAGCATTAACAAGAATTGCACACGAAATAATCGAACGTAATAAAGGAATCGAAGACTGTATTCTAGTAGGAATTAAAACGAGGGGTGCTTATCTAGCAAAAAGGCTTGCCCAAAAAATTGAAAGTATTGAAGGGAATGCAATCAAGACTGGAGAACTGGATATTACGTTATACAGAGATGATCTGTCTTTAAAAAATGACTCGAAAGAGCCACTAGTTCAACAAGTAGACATTACCCATGATGTAGCAAATAAAAAAGTTATTTTAGTAGATGATGTGCTATACACAGGAAGAACGGTCCGAGCAGCAATGGATGCCGTGATGGATTTAGGTAGACCAGCTCAAATTCAATTAGCGGTTTTAATTGACAGGGGTCATCGTGAACTTCCAATACGAGCAGATTATGTTGGTAAAAATATTCCGACTTCTAGCAGTGAGCGAATTGTAGTAAAAGTAGTAGAAACAGATGAGATGGATGCAGTTACCATCTTTGAATAAGAAATCTTTTGGAAAGTAGGAATATTCCATGTCAAATGCAGTGTTAGACGTTAATGAAAAACCATCAGGTGGACAACTTATAACATTAAGTTTTCAACATATGTTTGCAATGTTTGGCTCTACTATTTTAGTTCCACAGTTAGTCGGGTTAAGTCCTGCAATTGCATTACTTACAAGTGGTATAGCAACCATCTTCTTTCTGTTAATTACGAAGTTTCAAGTACCAGCATACTTAGGTTCATCCTTTGCATTCATTGCTCCAATTATTTTAGCTACAAAAGTTAGTGGTGCCGGAAGTGCAATGATCGGTGGGATGTTTGTCGGTATTACTTACGGAATAGTTGCCCTGATTATTTGGAAAAGCGGTTATAAATGGATTATGAAACTACTACCACCAATTGTAGTAGGTCCCGTAATCATGGTTATTGGTTTAGGGCTTGCTGGAGTCGCTGTAGATATGGCGATGAATGTGGAAGGAACTTATAACTTCACACACTTCTCTGCAGCACTAGTAACATTATTTACAGCGATTTTCTGCACCATTTATTTTAAAAACATTTTAAGTACTATGCCAATTTTAATCGGGTTAATAGTAGGCTACATTTACTCAGCTGCCATCGGGATTATTGATTACACAGCAGTAAAACAAGCGCAGTGGTTTGAAGTTCCTGATTTCTTAATTCCAGGAATAGATTATGATTTTGTAATAACGTCTAAGTTGTTGCTAATTATGGTTCCAATCGTAATTGTAACTATTTCAGAACATATAGGTCATCAATTAGTACTTGGTAAAGTAGTTGAACGCGATTATATAAAAGAACCAGGTTTACATCGTTCTTTACTAGGTGATGGTTTAGGAACATTTGTTAGTTCACTAATTGGTGGTCCACCTAAAACGACTTATGGTGAAAACATCGGAGTGTTGGCCATCACACGTGTATATAGTGTTTATGTAATTTTAGGAGCTGCAGTCGTTGCAATAGCTATTTCATTCCTAGGTAAAGTTATGGCAGTGATTGGGTCGATTCCAACAGCAGTCCTAGGTGGAGTTTCCATACTCCTCTTCGGAATTATTGCTTCAAGTGGTCTTCGAATGCTTGTAGAAAATAATATTGACTTCGGTAATAATCGTAATCTAGTAATTGCTTCTGTGATTTTAGTAATTGGAATCGGTGGAGCGAAGTTTGTTGTATCAGAATCATTAAGCATTGAAGGTATGGCATTAGCAGCAATTATCGGAGTAATATTAAACCTTGTATTGCCAGGCAGAAAAGATGAACCAATAGCAGGTATGGATCAAAAAGAATAAATAACCTTTTAAGAAGTTGAACAGAGAGTCAACAAAAGGTTCGGCTAGACAAGTAGGGACTTTCCATAAGTACCTTTACTTGTCTATGCAAAAACGAACCTTCTCGAGACTTTTCGAGAAGGTTTTTAACTTCATTGGGACTAAATCTCAATAAAGTTAAAGCCTCCAGCGGATGTCATGGATCTTTCGAGCAATTTATCGATCAAGGTCGATAAAAATCTGAACGCAAATATGCCAAGATGCATTTAATAGAGGGGGATGTATATGAAAAACTTAGTATCGATGAAAGAATTATCTATAGAACAAATTATGGATATTTTGAAACAGGCACAAGCATTTCGTGAAGGTGAGCAATCAAAGTTAAAACAAAAATATACAGTGTCTAACTTATTTTTTGAACCAAGTACAAGAACGAAAATGAGCTTCGAAATGGCCGTGAGAAAGTTACATCTAAATGTACTTCCCTTTGAAGCAGGTTTCTCAAGCACATTAAAAGGCGAAACACTATATGATACTGTGAAAGTTTTGGAATCAATTGGGGTTGATGCGATTGTAATCAGACATGAACAAAATAACTTCTTTGATGATTTAATTGAAAAAGTAAAGCCTGTCATCATCAATGGTGGAGACGGAACTGGTAACCATCCTACACAAAGTCTCTTAGATTTATTGACGATCCAACAAGAATTCGGGACGTTTGAAGGTAAAGAAATATCTATTGTTGGAGATATTGCACATAGTCGAGTTGCCCGATCAAATGCAGATGCCCTCATAAAACTTGGTGCAAAAGTTAATTTTGTTTGCCCACCCGAGTGGCAAGCAGAATTCGATGCCATCAATTATATAGATGAAGTAATCGAATCAAGTGATGTGATGATGATGCTTCGTGTACAGCATGAGAGGCATGATGGTAAAGCATACCTTACAACCGAGAGTTACCATGCAGCTTATGGATTGACTGTGGACAGAGAAAAAAGGATGAAAGATAGTGCCATCATTATGCATCCAGGTCCTTTTAATAGAGATATTGAAATAGCAAGTGAGCTAATTGAGGTAGATCGTTCAAGAATTTTTAAGCAAGTCGAAAATGGTGTTTTCATTCGTATGGCAGTCATTGAAATGATTTTGAAAGGGAGAGAATAAAATGACAAAAATTATTCAAAACGTTCAAATAATTAACAATGAAGGAAAATTAGAAAATACTTCAGTTGTAATAGAAAACGGATTAATTACTAAAATTGGGGCGAATGAAACAATAAAAGATGCACAAGTAATTGATGGAAAGGGAATGCTACTTTCTCCAGGATTCATCGATGTACATGTTCATTTACGTGAGCCAGGCGGAGAGCATAAGGAAACGATTGAAAGTGGAACGAAGGCAGCAGCAAAAGGTGGGTACACTACCATTTGCGCAATGCCAAATACGCGACCAGTACCAGATACAGTTGAAACCTTCTCACATATTTTAGACTTAGTTGAGAAAAATGCACTTGTGCGAGTTTTACCATATGCGTCTATCACTATTCGACAAGCTGGAAAAGAAAGAACAGATATAGAAGCATTGAAAAAGCTGGGAGCATTTGCTTTAACCGATGATGGTGTAGGCGTGCAAGCAGCAGGAACAATGCTTGAAGCGATGGAGGAAGCAGCAAAATTTCAAATTCCTGTAGTAGCACACTGTGAAGATAATACTCTTATATATGGTGGAGTGATGCACAAAGGAAAACGAAATGAAGAACTTGGCTTAAAAGGGATACCTTCCGTTTCAGAATCGGTACATATAGCACGAGATATCTTACTCGCGGAAGCAGCGGGAGCACATTATCATGTCTGTCACGTTAGCACGAAAGAATCTGTCCGTGTCATTCGAGATGCTAAAAAAGCAGGAGTACACGTGACAGCGGAAGTTAGCCCTCATCATTTATTACTTTGCGAGGATGATATCCCATCAAATGATGCAGTTTGGAAGATGAACCCACCACTAAGAAGTAAAGAGGATATGCTAGCTCTTCACGAAGGATTACTTGATGGTACATTAGATTTTATAGCTACGGATCATGCACCTCATACAGAGGTAGAGAAAGCAAATGGATTTGAAAAGGCACCTTTTGGAATTGTCGGATTGGAAACAGCATTCCCACTCCTATACACACATTTTGTTAAAAATGGTGAGTTAACTTTGAAACAATTAGTAGATTACTTAACGATAAAGCCTGCAGAAGTTTTTGGCTTCGAATTTGGAAAACTAGAAGAGGGGGCACCCGCTGATTTAGTTTTGATTGACTTAGAAAAAGAACGAGCAATTGATAAAGAGGCATTTTTATCAAAAGGAAAAAACACACCGTTTGACGGTTGGATTTGTGCAGGTTGGCCGCAAGTAACTATTTTCAAAGGAGAAATTGTATGGCAGGAGGAGAACGCATGAAAACAAGATATTTAATATTAGAAGATGGTACTGTATTTAAAGGAAATGCATTTGGAAGTGAAGAAGGGACAATTGGTGAGGTAATTTTTACAACGGCAATGACCGGGTATCAAGAATCCATTTCTGACCCATCAAACTGTGGTCAAATATTAACATTTACTTATCCAATGGTTGGTAACTATGGCGTGAATCCAGATGATTTTGAAGCGATTGAAATTGGACTTTCTGGTGTAGTTGTAAGAGAGCTTGCTGAACAGCCATCTAATTTTAGAAGTGCGGGTACATTAAGTGAATTTTTAGCTGCAAAAAATGTTCCAGGAATTGAAGGAATTGATACAAGAAAGCTAACACGTATTATTCGTAAACACGGGTCTTTAAAAGGGCAGCTAACAAAAGCTGGAGAAGAAGTTAAGGTAGAAGAAATAGTTCAAACATTGAAATCTACTAAAATACCAAGAAATGTTGTAGAACAGGTTTCAATAACACGTCCATATCCAAGTCCAGGACGTGGAAAAAGAGTTGTACTAGTAGATTTCGGTATGAAGCACGGTATTTTAAGAGAATTAAACAAACGCGATTGCGACATTATAGTTGTTCCTTATAACACTTCTGCAAAAGAAATCTTAGGTTTGTATCCAGATGGTGTAATGCTTTCAAATGGACCTGGGGATCCAACCGATATTCCAGACGCTATTGAAATGGTTAAAGGAATTATTGGTAAGGTTCCAATTTTCGGAGTATGTCTTGGTCACCAACTTATTTCTCTAGCAAGTGGAGCAACTTCATTTAAATTAAAATTTGGTCATCGAGGAGGAAACCACCCAGTAAAAGATTTAACTACTGGGAGAACAGAGTTAACTTCTCAGAATCATGGTTATGCAATAGATGCAGACTCGATTGCCAATACAGATTTAGAAATTACACATGTTGCATTGAATGACGGTACAGTTGAGGGTGTAAGACATAAAAAATTCCCAGTATTCTGTGTACAGTTCCATCCTGAAGGATCTTCAGGACCTGAAGATTCTATTCATCTATTTGATCAGTTTATAGAATTAATGAATGCCGTAAGCAAAAAGGAGAATTTACATGCCTAAACGTAAAGATATAGAAACAATTTTAGTTATTGGATCAGGTCCAATTGTTATCGGCCAAGCAGCTGAGTTTGACTATGCTGGAACACAAGCTTGTATATCATTAAAAGAGGAAGGATACAGAGTTATACTTGTAAATTCTAATCCGGCGACAATTATGACTGACACAGAAATAGCAGATAAAGTATATATCGAACCAATCACTTTACCATTTGTAAGCAAAATAATTCGCAAGGAGCGTCCAGATGCGATTCTTCCAACTTTAGGTGGCCAGACTGGTTTGAATATGGCCATTCAGCTTGATGAATCAGGTATTTTAGACGAACTTGGTATTGAAATTTTAGGTACAAAATTGGAAGCAATCCACAAAGCGGAAGACCGTGATTTATTCCGAACATTAATGAATGAATTAAATGAACCTGTTCCGGAAAGTGATATTATTCATAATTTAGAGGAAGCAAAAACATTTGTTGAAAGAATCGGCTACCCAGTAATTGTACGCCCGGCATTTACTCTAGGAGGGACTGGTGGTGGGATTTGTCATAATGATGCAGACTTATTGGAAATCGTAACAAGTGGATTAAAATATAGCCCAGTAACACAGTGTCTACTTGAGAAATCCATTGCTGGATATAAAGAAATAGAATATGAGGTAATGCGTGACTCTGCAGATAACGCAATTGTTGTATGTAATATGGAAAACGTAGATGCAGTCGGAATTCATACAGGAGACTCCATTGTTGTTGCACCAACTCAAACATTATCAGACCGCGAAAACCAGATGCTACGTAATGTATCGTTAAAAATTATACGTGCGTTGAAAATTGAAGGTGGCTGTAATGTTCAGCTAGCTCTTGATCCAGATAGCTTTAACTACTATATTATTGAGGTTAACCCACGTGTAAGTCGTTCTTCAGCGCTTGCTTCAAAAGCAACAGGTTACCCTATAGCAAAATTAGCTGCAAAAATAGCTGTTGGATTAACACTAGATGAAATGATGAATCCTGTAACGGAAAAAACATACGCTTGCTTCGAGCCAGCTCTCGATTATATTGTTGCAAAAATACCAAGATGGCCATTCGATAAGTTCGAATCTGCAAAACGTAATCTTGGAACACAGATGAAAGCGACTGGGGAAGTAATGTCACTTGGTCGTACATTTGAAGAAGCAATTTTAAAGTCAGTTCGTTCTCTTGAAACAGGCCACTTCCATTTAGAAATGAAAAACAGTGAATCCATTACAGATGAGTGGATGAAAAAACGTATAAAACGTGCTGGTGATGAACGTTTATTCTTCATAGGGGAAGCGTTGCGTAGAGGTGTATCGGTAGAGCAAATCCATGAATGGAGCCAAATCGATGTATTTTTCTTAAACAAATTGCAAAACATTGTTCAATATGAAAAAGTAATTCAAGAAAATCCTTTCGATAAAGAAGTATTATACAAAGCAAAACGTATGGGATTTGCTGATAAAACAATCGCAAAGTATTGGGATGTAACAGAAATAGAAGTGTATAACTTCAAAAAAGAACATGGAATTATACCAGTATACAAAATGGTTGATACTTGTGCAGGAGAATTTGAATCGGAAACACCTTACTTCTATGGGACTTACGAAGAAGAAAATGAATCCATTCGTTCGGAAAAAGAAAGTGTCATCGTACTAGGTTCTGGTCCAATCCGAATAGGGCAAGGGGTAGAGTTCGACTATGCAACTGTACATTCTGTATGGGCAATTAAAGAAGCTGGATATGAAGCGATCATTATTAATAATAATCCAGAAACAGTTTCAACTGACTTCTCCATCTCCGACAAATTATACTTTGAGCCATTAACGATAGAAGACGTGATGCATATTGTGGACCTAGAGAAACCAAAAGGAGTAGTTGTTCAATTTGGAGGACAAACGGCTATTAACCTAGCAGATGCGTTAGAAGAAAGAGGAGTTAAAATTCTTGGTACTACTCTAGAGGATATTGATCGTGCGGAAAACCGTAATAAGTTTGAAGCCGCTCTGCACGAAATCGGGATTCCTCAACCACTAGGAAAAACTGCAGTTTCGGTAAAAGAAGCTGTTGTGATTGCGGATGAAATTGGTTATCCAGTATTAGTGAGACCTTCCTATGTGCTTGGTGGGCGTGCGATGCAAATTGTCTATAATGAAGATGAAATCAAACATTATATGGAAAATGCAGTAGAAGCAAGTCCAGAAAAACCTGTGTTGATCGACCGTTATTTAACTGGAACGGAAGTTGAAGTAGATGCTATCTGTGACGGGGAAAACGTACTCATACCAGGAATCATGGAACATATTGAACGCGCAGGAGTTCACTCAGGAGACTCAATCGCTGTATATCCACCACAAAAACTATCACAAAAACATATTGATACGTTGGTAGATTACACAACTCGTCTTGCTAAAGGATTAAATATTGTTGGGTTAATGAACATTCAATATGTAATTTCAAATGACGAGGTATATGTGATTGAAGTAAATCCACGGTCAAGTCGAACAGTACCTTTCTTAAGTAAAATTACATCTATCCCAATGGCTAACATTGCAACGAAAGCTATTCTTGGCCAATCGATTGTTCAACAAGGATACAAAACAGGGCTTGCTCCTAATAGTCCTGGAGTGTATGTAAAGGTACCGGTATTTAGTTTTGCGAAACTTCGTCGAGTGGATATTACGCTTGGACCAGAGATGAAGTCGACTGGGGAAGTAATGGGGAAAGACATTACTTTAGAAAAAGCTTTGTATAAAGGTTTAGTAGCAGCTGGGATGGAAATTAAAGATCATGGATCTGTTTTAATGACTATCTCAGATAAAGACAAAGAAGAAGCTACAGAAATTGCAAAAAGATTTTATAATATAGGCTTCCGTATTATAGCTACAGAGGGAACAGCAGATATAATCCAAAAAGCGGGCATTCCGGTGGATATTGTAGATAAAATTGGCTCAAAAGGAACAACAATTCTAGATGTCATTCAAAAAGGAAATGCTCAATTTGTTATTAATACGCTAACTAAAGGAATGCAGCCAGAACGAGACGGTTTCCGCATTAGACGAGAGTCAGTAGAAAATGGCATACCATGTTTAACTTCTTTGGACACAGCAGAGGCAATGCTGCGAGTTATTGAATCCATGACATTCTCTACAGAAATTATGCAAAAACAGGAGGTTCGCGCATGATCAGACAAGAACAAATGCAAGTCGTAAACCAAAGACAAATTGCGACGAACATTTTTGAACTTACATTAAGTGGACATCTGGCACACGAAATGAATCAGCCTGGTCAATTTGTCCATATACGTGTGTCTGATCAACTAGAACCTTTGCTTAGAAGACCAATTAGTATATCTTCCATTAATAAAGAAGCATTAGAATTTACAATGATTTACCGTGCCGATGGAAGAGGGACTATCCTTCTTTCTGAAAAAAAACAAGGGGACCAGGTTGATGTACTTGGACCTCTTGGCAATGGTTTCTCAATTGATAAAGTACAAGCAGGTCAAAAAGCTTTACTTGTAGGAGGTGGAATTGGAGTGCCTCCACTTTATGAGCTTTCGAAAAGATTGGTTGATAAAGGAGTACAGCCAATTCATGTGCTAGGTTTCCAAACAAAAGATGTAGTCTTCTATGAGAAACAATTTACGGAACTCGGTGAAACGTTTATCGTGACAGCAGATGGTAGCTTTGGTCATGCAGGGTTTGTTACAAATGTACTTGAAACATTAGAGGATGATTTTTCAGTGTATTATAGCTGTGGTCCAACACCTATGCTTGCTGCGCTTGAGAAGATGTATCCAGAAAAAGAAGGATATCTATCGCTTGAACAAAGAATGGGTTGTGGCATTGGTGCATGCTTTGCGTGTGTATGCGAAACTACAGAAAAAACAGATGCTGATTATGTGAAAGTTTGTTCAGATGGACCAGTGTTTGAGTCAGGAGTGATTCGAGTATGAATAGATTAGCAGTCGAATTACCAGGCCTTTCATTGAAAAATCCGATAATGCCTGCTTCAGGTTGCTTTGGATTTGGAAAAGAGTACGCACAACTATATGATTTATCCAAGCTTGGAGCAATTATGATTAAAGCAACTACACCAGAAACGAGATTAGGAAATCCAACTCCACGTGTAGCTGAAACACCTGCTGGAATGTTAAATGCGATTGGCTTACAAAATCCAGGCTTAACTAAAGTGATGGAAAATGAACTCCCTTGGCTAGAGCAATATGATGTGCCGATTATCGCAAATGTAGCAGGTTATATTACAGAGGATTATGTTGCAGTAGCAGAAGCAATCTCCAAGGCACCGAATGTTCATGCACTGGAGCTTAACATCTCCTGTCCAAATGTAAAGCAAGGTGGCATAACATTTGGGACAGATCCAAAAGTTGCGGAAGAATTAACGAGAGCAGTAAAAGCAGTATCATCTGTTCCGGTATACGTAAAGCTTTCACCAAATGTTACAAATGTAAATGACATTGGAAAAGCAGTGGAAGCAGGTGGAGCAGACGGAATAACGATGATCAATACGTTACTCGGAATGCGATTAGATACTAAAACAGGTAGACCTGTTATTGCAAACGTAACTGGAGGATTATCAGGGCCAGCAATTAAACCTGTAGCTCTTCGAATGGTATATGACGTAGCGAAGCAAGTTTCTATTCCAATTATTGGTATGGGTGGAATTGCAACAATTGATGATGTCATTGACTTCTTAAGTGCTGGGGCGAGTGCAGTTGCAGTAGGTACAGCAAACTTTGTGGATCCATTTGTTTGCCCAACTCTCATTGATGAGCTCCCAAATAAATTAGATGAATTAGGCTTTAATACGGTGTCTGAATTAGTTGGAAGGAGTCATCGTTTATGAAAAACAGTCCGATAATTGCATTAGATTTTGCTACTGCAGAAAATGTATATCAATTTTTGTCTCCATTTGATCAGACATTATTTGTTAAAGTAGGCATGGAGCTATATTTACAAGAGGGACCTTCCATTGTATATAAGTTAAAAGAAATGGGTCATGATGTTTTTCTAGATTTAAAATTGCATGATATCCCAAACACTGTAGGACAAGCGATGAAAGGACTTGCTCGACTTGGGGCAGATCTTGTTAATATCCATGCTGCTGGTGGAGAAGCAATGATGGTTGCTGCTAGAGAGGGGTTAGAAGCGGGTACAACTGCAGGTAATAAAAGACCTTCTATTATTGCAGTAACTCAGCTCACATCAACTTCTGAGAAGCAAATGCAAAAGGAACAACTCATTCAAACAACAATTGATGAGTCGGTAGTTCACTATGCAAAATTAGCAAAAAAAGCAAGCCTCGATGGTGTCGTTTGTTCGGTTCTGGAAGCAAAAAAAATAGCAGAAGCTTGTGGCAATGACTTCTTACGTGTGACACCTGGAATTCGTTTGGCAGAGGGTGAAGCACACGATCAAGTACGTGTTGCTACTCCTGCAAACGCAAGAGTACTTGGCTCTTCTCACATTGTAGTAGGCCGTGCAATTACAAAAGCAGAAAACCCAGTATTAGCTTATGAAAACGTATTAAACATGTGGGAGGAAAACGCATGACATTGGAAAATAAAATCGCAAAAGCATTACTTCAAGTAGGAGCTGTAGAGCTAAAGCCAAATGATCTTTTCACATGGGCTTCCGGTATTAAATCTCCAATCTACTGTGATAACCGCATTACGATGTCTTCTCCAGCAATTAGAAAAGAAATTGCAAAAGGGCTAGCAGAGGCAATTGAAAAAAACTTCCCAGGAACAGAAGCTGTAGCAGGAACTGCAACAGCAGGAATTCCACACGCTGCATGGGTTAGTGACGTTTTAGAACTACCTATGATGTACGTTCGTTCAAAAGTTAAAGAACATGGTCGTGGCAATCAAATTGAGGGAAAAGTTGCGCCTGGGCAAAAAGTGGTCGTAATAGAAGATTTAATTTCTACAGGTGGAAGTAGCTTAGTTGCTGTGGAAGCTCTACAAAAAGAAGGCTTGGAAGTACTAGGAGTTGTGAGTATTTTTACATACGGACTTCCTAAAGCAGAGGAAGCATTTAAAGAAGCAGGAATCTCATTTGTAAGTTTAACGAATTATGACGCACTTGTTCATGCAGCAAATGAAGCAGGAACGATTGCAGAAGAAGATTTGCCGATGCTAACTAAATGGCATAGTGATTTGAAAGAAGGATTGTTGAAATAATAAGATTTAGACGTTCACCTAAATAGGTGAACGTTTTTTTGTTACTAAAATTTTAATTACATAAATAAAATACAAAATAAAGGTTTTTTATTTATTTTGCAGAATATTTTATATTATTAGAATTTTAGTGAGGTGATTTTATGAGTTTATACAATCAAAGTTTTGATTTTTTGGAAGATAAAAGAATTTTAACGACTTCCGCTACATTTGGGCTTTTAAGAAAAGAGCTAATTATGAACCTAGGTGTTAAACGAGCAAAGGGATTTTTGTTACGCTATGGATGGCGATTAGGAGAAAGCCATGTTAAGGAGTTAATGGTTGATGAAAAAGATATTGTGAAATTATTAGATAAAGCATCCTTAATCCATCTTGAGACAGGACAAATCAGTGGAGTTCAGACCGAAAGAAGTTTTAATATTACCGATCAACAGGAAGTGAAAGAAATTTATGCTACAGGTACTTGGTTCGATTCATTTGAAGCTAAGGAACATATAAAAAATCATGGTATTTCAGAACATCCCGTATGTCATACTTTGACGGGGTATGCAAGTGGATATATGACAACAGCATGTCGACGTAAAATTTATGTGAAAGAAGTAACATGTAAAGCTATGGGAGATAACGAGTGTACATTCGAAATGCGGGTAGAAGAAGAATGGAACCCTGAAATGCTAGAGGAAATAAAGCATTATGAAGATACTCATATAATCGATGAATTAAAATACACATATGAACAGCTATTAGAACAACGCAATAATGTAGAAAAAATCTCTACTTTTCATAATACATTAACACAGAAAATATTAGATGGAGCAAACTTGGAGGAAATAACATCATCGATTTTTGATCTTTTAGATATCCCTGTATCAATAGAAGATTTAAGCTTTAAGCCTAAGATATATAAAGGGATTAGTGATGAAGAATACAATAATCTAAATGAAGATTTACGGACCTGCCTTGTTAATACAAGTAATGGAAGAAAATACTTTATAAGATATGATAAGACAAATGAAATAATAGCTAAAAAACATAATAGAATTATTTCACCAATCATTATTCAAAAACAAATAATTGGGTACGTCACGTTTATTCTCCCTAAGAATATTCGATTTCAAGAGCAAGAAAGATCATTTATTGAACGTGCCGCAAGTGTTATCTCTTTATGTTTTCTCAATGAAAAAACTAGCCTTGAAGCATTTGAAAATATGAAAGGGTACTTTTTAGAACAACTATTATTAAAACAATATACTTCAAGAACGAGCGTTGTCTATAGGGGTTATTATATTGGAATTCATCTAGACGATCCTTTTTATATTGGTCGATTAATTTGTGAAGGGAAAGTAGATGGAATAAAGGAAGAAGATGTATATCAAAGAGTTATGAAAAGTATTATTCAATATTTAGAGATGCAAGGCTATAAAATTTTAATTTGTCAATTTGAAGGCTCCCTTGTTATTTTATTACCCAAAGTAGTAGATTTTCAAAGAAAGTTAGAAAATATGCTAAAACATCTTCATTCGATTTTCCCTAAGCTAGAATGTCGAATCGGTTTAAGTAATGTATCGAATGATATTGAAATGATTAAAGAAAGTTTAGATGAAGCAGATGTTGTATTACGTATGGGTAATGGATCACTAGTAAAGTTTGAAGAAATGAGTATTATTGGGACTTTGATTAATTCTAAAAATATGAAAAGTATTCGTAGACATGCTATGGAAGAACTACAACCAATTTTTCAATTAAAGAAACAAAAACAACAGGAGTTATTTAAAACACTATATGTTTTCCTTGGTAATGGAGGAAATTTGCAACTATCAATGAAAGAACTTTCCTTGTCAATGAGTGGGTTGATGTATCGAATATCGAAGTTGGAAGAATATCTAAACAAAGATTTACGCAACCCTAAAGAAGCATTTGAGCTATGGATAATCTTAGATGCACTTAAGGTGTTAGGTGATATCGATTTAGAGTAAGGAGTAGTGTGAATTGAAAAAAACACAGGCTTATAAAATAATCAAACAAATGATTATGAGAAATAGATTTACTCAAAAACAATTGATAGATATAAATCAACTTGCCAAAGAACTAAATATGAGCAGAACTCCTATACAAAAGGCCTTAACACAGCTTGAACAAGAGGGATACGTTACGATTACACCTCAGGTTGGTGTTTTTATTAAGCTTCCAACCTTAGATGAATTGCATGAAAGACTTGCGGTAGTTGTAGCCATTGATGTATATATGGCTCAATGTGCAGCAAAATTTATAACGAAAGAACAATTAAAGAAAATATCTAACATATTGGACCTAATGGAAAACGTTGAATCTGAAATGGAATATGAACAGCTAGATCACCAATTTCATCGTATAATTTACCAATCATCTAATAATAACTATGCTTTTAACCTAAATAAGTCAAACTGGGATTATTTGCGTTATGTTCGATTTACGAATGAAATATTTAAAGATAAATTTAGAGAGCAATCTCAATTAGAGCATCGATTAATCGTACAGGCGCTTCAAGAAAGGGATGTAATTCTTGTTAGAGATTTAATGGAACGACATTTGCGAAGAGCAGAGGGTCTGGTTATAGATGAATATAGACTAAGCAAAACTGCAAATCTTATAGTAGAAAAATAGATTAAAAAAGTGTAATAAAAATTACTAGTTTCTCATCTGTAAACCATAATAAAATGACGGAAAACTAAGAAAATATTGTAAAGGAAAACTATAAAACATATCATTACATTATAAAATGTAAGCGCTTTATATTGTGATATAGCCCATGTAACAGTATTTTCTTAGTTTTAAGTTTGTTTACGTATTGGTTTTAATGTCTTTCAAAAATTAGAGGAGGCGTACTTGATGAGGAAAGGTATTAGTAAAAATTTCTTAAAGTTTTTAATTGTTATTATCGCATTCCAGGATGTTGCTGCTGGAGTTGCAGGTTCGATTATGGCAGATATTATTGCTGCATTTCCAAATTTTAACCCGACAATTGTAATGCTTGTCGCGACTTTTCCCGGACTAATACAAATCGTTCCAGCACTCTTTTACGGTAAGCTTACACAAATCTTCAAGAAAAGAACTTTATTATTTACAGGACTCTCTTTATTTATTATTGGAGGGATAATGCCTTTCTTTTTAGAAAGCTTGCCTTTAATTATTGCATTTCGTGGCCTCCTAGGTTTGGGTGTGGGAATAACAATGCCATTATCAGTTGACATTATTTCGGATTTCTTTGAAAACAAAGAGAGAGATTTCTTAATTGGATTTGGTACCTCAACAATTGCATGCATAGGCGCTATTTTCTTTCAATTAGTAGGAGGAATATTAGCAGATGCATATGGATGGCAATTTGGATTCTTATCATATTTATTCCCACTATGGATTTTAGCAATTACCTTCTTATACTTGCCTGAGCCAGAGAAGAAAGTGAAAGAGGAAAAACATTTTGTGAAAACAAAAATTCCAAGAGTTGTATTAGGTGTATCACTTGGGCAAGTATTTTACTCAGCTCTAATTTTTGGTTATGTAACGAATATATCAGTTGTTATTCAAGGTGAAAACTTAGGAAATGCAACCGAAGCTGGAATGGCAATCTCTGTATTTACTTTTGGAACGTTGCTTGCCGGACTTATTTTTGGAAGGGTTAAGAATAAGCTTCAAATAACTTATATGCCTGTAGCGGTATGTATGACAGGTTTAGGAATGGGAATCTGCTATTTTTCACACAGCTTAACAATGATTTTCCTAGGTAGTGTTGTAGGTGGCATTGGGATGGGAATTGGACTTCCGGGTATCTTTGCTAGAATTTCGGATGCTACTCCAAAAGAATCCGGTACTTCCTATGTAGGTTTTGCTGTAGCCGCACAAGGAGTTGGGGGGATCATAGGGCCTTTTAGTTTCGCAGTTATTCTAAATATGCTAAATCAAGATATTGGAAGATTTCCTTTACTAATTAGTACTCTTGGATTGCTTGGCTTAGCACTAATATGGTTAATTGCAATTAAATTACCATCTCAAGAACCTCAAATATCACTGGAGCCATAATAGGGGGTTTTTATACACAAATAGTTAATATTCCTTTATATACCAAAATCTTGAGTTGGCAGCTTGTTTGATGCAACTCAAGATTTCACTAAGAGATTACCAAAAATCAAAGTAATAATTTATATCATGTCTTTTTTTGCACTAGCTAAAATTTTAGTTAAATGATATTTAATTAAATTATTTAAAATCTTATATATCTTTGCTTAAACAATCATACATTATACTGCCTAAAATTTTAATGAAAGTAGGAAGATATACTATGACGATTATTTCAAAAAAAATTCAAACTGGAAGTTATGAGTCTTATATACACGAAGGAGGAAGTAATAATCCAGAGACGATTATTTTTCTTCATGGAAGTGGTCCAGGTGCAAGTGCTCAAGCAAATTGGAAACATATATTACCACAAATGAGTAATAACTTTCATGTAGTCGCACCAGATATATTAGGATTTGCAGATACGGATCACCCAGTTGAGTATCCAAAAAATGGGGCTCAATGGATGACCCAACGTGTCAACCAAGTGTTAAATTTAATGGACTCTTTAAAGATAGAAAAAGCTCATCTAGTAGGAAATTCGTTAGGTGGAGTCATTGCTTTACATCTTGCAATGTATGCACCTGAACGCTTTGAAAGAATTGTTTTAATGGGCGCTGGAGGTGGCTTAACCCAACCTACACCAGAGTTATCGAAGCTAGCTAACTTTCATAATGATCCAAATCCAATTGCTTTTAAAAATCTTCTCCGATGGTTTTTATATGATGACACAGGTAAAGAAGAATTATTAGAAAAAATAGTTGCAGAACGTTTAGAGGTTTTTGAAAGAGAAGATGTACGTAAGTCTTATGTAGAAAACTTCACCAAATCACAATTATCGGATATGCTCGTCCCACCATCTGCATTGAAAAGAATGAAAAACCCGTTTCTATTAATACATGGCCATCAAGATAGACTAGTGCCATTAGAAAGTAGTTTATACGTTTTAGACTATTTAGAAGACGCAGAGTTACACGTATTTAAGAAATGTGGGCATTGGGCAATGATCGAACAAGAAGAGCAGTTTGTAAAGTTGATTTGTGAATTTTTTAGTAGAACAGCAGTTTAATAGAAGATTTGTATAAAGGAGGAATTATGAATGAGCCAAGTAGTAATAGATGTACGTAAAATGCTGGTAGAGAAAGCATCAGATTTAATTCCAATGCTTCGAGAAGAAAGTTTTAATATAGATAAAAATAACAGTTTAACAAAGGAAGTATTAGATGCTTTAAAAGAAAATGGTTTACTGAAGGTACTACGACCTAAGATTTTTGGTGGTTACGAAACAGATATGCGCACTTACACACAAGTAGTGACGGAAATTGCTCGGGGAAATGGATCAGCAGGTTGGTTTGTTTCCCTTAGTAATATTCGTGATTATATGATTTCATATGCCTTTGGGCGTGAAGCTTTAGAAGAAATCTTTGTACCTGGGAAAGAAGTCATTTTAGCCGGTAATTTTAAACCAATAAAATGCGATATTGAGAAAGTAGAGGGGGGTTATCTAATAAATGAGGCACAATGGCCATTTGTATCTGGAAGTACCCTTGCTGATTGGTGTTACTTTGGGTTTCCGTTAGAGGATGGCAATGGTGGTATGGAAATGGCTATTATGGTAGTTCCTCGAAATGAACTACAAGTTTTAGATGATTGGCATGTATTGGGACTAAAGGGTTCTGGTAGTAATAGCGTCCTTGCCAAGAATGTATTTGTTCCTGAGCACCGAGTATCGTTAGATCGTTTGGCAAACAAACGTCATTATATGATTGAAGAATTACGGACTGTACCACTTTATCAAACGCCATTCGTGCCTTCATTAACATTATCCATTGTTTGTTCAGCATTAGGCATTGCACAAGCGGCTATGGATTTTCACATGGAGCGTGTTCAAAAAGCAGGGATTGGAAATACTTTTTATCACAAAATGAACGAGGCGCCGTTGACCCATATGCAGGTAGCTCAAGCCCAGTTAAAAATTGATTCTGCAGAATTACACTTATATCGTGCGGTGGATTTGTTGGACGAATATTCAAAACAAGGGAAAGAATTAACATTGCAGGAATCTATAAAAATTAAAGCAGATTTTGGTTACGTAAATCAATTGTGCAAAGAAGCGATTGATTTAATGGTCGCTGGAGCTGGCTCGATATTTGCCTATAATAACAATCAATTTCAGTTAGTATACCGAGATTTCATAACCATGCATTTACATGGGTTTATTACACCTTCTAGTTTAATAGAAACATACGGGCGTGTAATGTGTGGACTCGAACCTAACTCTTATTTTGTATAAGAAGTGAATCTTAATTCTTTAAATATAGAAATTCAATTATTTATAAAAAGGGAGGAAATATATGCATACACCAGAAATTGCTAAATTGGGCCATTTTGCATTAATTACAACCGATTTAGAAAAATCCAAATGGTTTTTTACTCAAATTATTGGTTTAGAGGAAACAGAAACGGTAGATGGTGTTATTTACTTGCGAGCATGGGGTGATTTTGAGCATCATACGCTTTCTTTACAACAAGGTGATGAAGCAAGACTTGATCATATTGCATGGCGTACAAAACGACCAGAAGATGTAGATGGTTTTGCAAAAATTTTAGAAGATTCTGGGACGAAAGTAACGTGGATTGAAGCCGGTGTAGAGACTGGGCAAGGTCGTGCCATTCGTTTTAAACTACCTAGTGAGCATACTTTTGAAATTTATTATGATGTAGAAAAACCATTAGCAGCACCAGAACGTCGCTCAGTCTTAAAAAATCAAACATATAAATCTTGGGCTCGAGGTGTATCGCCAAGAAGAATTGATCATGTGAATATACTGTCATCCATGCTCGCAAATGAAATATCTGATTTTTTACAAGAAAAATTAGGATTTAAGTTACGCGAATGCGTGCAAGCCCCTGATAATAGCCTAGTTGGTGCTTGGCTAAGTGTGACACCGCTCGTGCATGATATTGCGGTAAGCTATGATCCACAAGCTCCAACACCTAACCAAATTCATCATATTTCTTATTGGTTAGATAATGCACAGGATCTACTTCGGGCAGCAGATATTCTCACTGAACATGGCATTGAATTTAAAGGACCAGGTAAGCATGGTATTTCGCAAGCAATGTATATTTACGCAATTGATCCTGGAAGTGGTTTACGCGTGGAAATCTTCACGAATGGTTATTTAATTTTTGAGCCTGACTGGGAACCAATTGTATGGACTTTAGACGAGATGGATATTGGATTTACTTTTTGGGGAGATCAGATGTCTGCCAAGACGGAAGATAATCCAACTATTAAAGCATAAAAAGGAATGATTAGGAGGGTTTATAATGGACGATCGTTTATTTAGAAATGCAATGGGTAAATTTTCAACTGGCGTAACTGTCATTACAACTGAATTTGAAAATGCTCCCCATGGGATGACGGCTAATGCGTTTATGTCTGTGTCACTCGATCCGAAGCTAATAGTAGTTTCCATTGGTCATAAAGCGCGTTTTTTAGAAAAGATTAAAACTACTCAAAGATTTGCAGTGAATATATTATCAGAAAATCAGAAAGAATATTCAATGAAATTTGCAGGTCAATTAAAAGATGATCTTGAAATAAAGTTTGAAACATTAGATGGTTTACCAGTACTTCCTGGAGCATTAGCACAAATATCTTGTGAAGTAGTTTCAGAACATGTAGAGGGTGATCATACTCTATTTATTGGTAAAGTGTTAGATATAAAATTAGAAGAAGGTAATCCGTTATTATTCTTTAGCGGACAATATCATCAACTTGCTGAAGTTGAAGTTATTTCATCATAAGGAGTGAATAAGGTATGAATATTGTGGCTGCTGCGGAAGCCTTATTACAAGCAGAAAAAGAAAAAAAAACTATTGCTCCTTTTACATCTTCAATAGAAGCCATTTCTATTGAGGATGCGTATCAAATACAAATTTATCAGATTGAGAAAAAAGTAGAGCAAGGTGCCGTTATCAAAGGGAAGAAAATTGGTTTAACAAGTAAAGTCATGCAAGAAATGTTCAATGTTTCTACACCTGATTATGGACATATATTAGATAATATGATTTTCGATGAAGGTAGTTCTATTCATATAAATCGTTTTATTCAACCAAAAGTTGAGTTTGAGATTGCTTTTGTATTAAACAAAGATTTACAAGGACCAAATATAACTGCCGACGATGTTATTGCTGCTACGGAATATGTTGTGCCAGCAATTGAAATTATCGATAGCCGTATTGAGAATTGGAAGTTTAAATTTGAGGATACGGTGGCAGATAACGGTTCATCTGCCGGTGCTGTGATTGGTAAAAGGCGAACAAAAATTGATAATGTAGATTTAGTGAATGAAAAATTGAGTGTATATAAAAATGATGAACTAATTGATGGAGCAAAGGGTGAAGCTGTTCTAGGAAATCCCGTGAATGCTGTTGCGTGGCTAGCTAATACACTAGCCGAATACAATATTTCTCTTAAAAAAGGTGAGATTATTCTAGCAGGTGCATTAACGAAAGCTCTTACTTTCGAACCTGGTGACACATTTACAGCTATATTTGAAACACTAGGTGATGTAACAATTTCTTTTACTGGAGGTGTTGAAGCATCTTGAATAAATTAAAAGTAGGTATTTTAGGCTCAGGTAATATAGGTACAGATTTGATGTATAAGATTGAGAGATGTGACGCGCTTGAAATGAAAGTCATGATTGGTATTGATCCGAAATCAGAAGGATTGGTTCGTGCTAATGGAAGAGGATATGTAACGATTGACAATGGGATAGATGGGTTGATGGAAAAGATTGATCTAGTCGATATTGTATTTGATGCCACTACAGCGTATGCTCATCATTCACATAGTGAGAGATTAATAGCAGCTGGGAAGAAAGTAATTGATTTAACACCAGCTGCCATTGGACCATTTACTGTGCCAACTGTTAATCTAACCGAGCATTTTAATGCTTCTAACCTAAATATGGTAACTTGTGGAGGACAGGCTACTATTCCAATTGTCCATGCTATTCATCGAGTTATTGATGTTGAGTATGCAGAAATCGTGGCCACTGTAGCAAGTAAAAGTGCTGGACCGGGTACCCGAGCAAATATTGATGAATTTACACACACAACATCAAGAGCCATTGAATCTGTTGGAGGTGCGAAAAAAGGAAAGGCTATCATAATCTTAAATCCAGCTGAGCCACCGATTATTATGCGTGATACTGTTCATGCACTAGTGTTAGAGGAAGGCCATGATGAGCAAATTATTACTTCCATAGAATCTATGGTTAAGGAAGTACAGAAATATGTACCTGGTTATCGATTGAGAGGTACCCCGCAGATAGACGGTGGAAAAATATCTGTATTTTTAGAAGTTGAGGGAGCAGGAGATTACTTTCCTTCCTACTCTGGAAATTTAGATATTATGACTGCTGCAGCTGCAAAAGTTGCAAATGAACTTGCAAAACATGTATTAACATCAAAGGTATAGGAGGAGTGGCAGTGAATCGATCGTTTGAAATATTAGATGTAACACTCCGCGATGGTAGTCATGCAATGAGGCACTCTTTTACAGAAAAGCAGGTAGCAGAAACGGCTAGAGGACTAGACAAAGCAGGTGTTTCTTATTTTGAGGTATCACATGGGGATGGATTAGGTGGTTCTTCTTTACAATATGGATTCTCTAAAGTAAATGAATTGAAGTTAATAGAAGCAGCATCTTCTATATGCAGCCACGCAAAAGTATCTGTTCTCCTTATACCGGGTATTGGAATAAAAGATGATTTACAGGATGCGGTAAAAGCAGGAGCCAAGATGGTACGTGTTGCAACTCATGTAACAGAAGCAGATGTTGCTGCTCAGCATATTAGTTTAGGAAGAGAGCTTGGATTAAAGACAGTCGGTTTTCTAATGATGGCTCATATGGCACCTACGGCTAAAATTGTAGAACAAGCTAAATTGTTTGAAAGCTATGGAGCAGAAATTATTTATGTAACTGATTCAGCTGGCTATATGTTACCTCATGATGTGACGGAACGTATTAAAGCATTAAAGGAAAATGTATCATGTGAAATAGGATTCCATGGTCACAATAATTTATCGATGGCTATGGCTAATACAATTGCTGCGGTGGAAGCTGGGGCAACGTATATTGATGGTAGTTTAAGAGCTTTAGGTGCAGGAAGTGGGAATACACAAACAGAAGTGATGGTAGGCGTATTTGAACGTTTAGGATATAGCACTGGGATCAACCTTTATGATATTTTAGATGTCGCGAATGATGTTGTTGCACCATTTATGCAAAGACCCCAGGAGATAACGGGTTCTAGCTTAATTTTGGGGTATTCTGGTGTTTATTCTAGCTTCTTGCTTCATACTCAGTCTGCTGCAAAGAAATTTAAAGTAGATGAGCGCGATATTTTAGTTGAGCTTGGTAAAATGAAAGCAATCGGTGGCCAAGAGGATTTGATTTTCGATGTGGCACAACGTTTAGCTTTAAATGTATAAAAGATACCTTTCATTTAATTATATAAGGGAGGGCCAGACTGTAGACAAACTCTAAGGATTTTGAGTTGATCTATAGTCTTTTTTCTTATAAAAAATAGGATAAATAGAATTGACATTTTCGCTCAGGGCGGACGATTTCCGCGGGCGGGGCCGAGCCGCTAGGGCCAACACGATGTTGGTCATGAAGACGTTGAGGTCCACAGGTTATGACTACTTCGATAAAATTTATTGAAAAATTTAATATCAGATATTGTATTCAAACGAAAATCGATAGTTATTATTGGTTTTAGTTTGTTTTTTGAACAATTTTTTATCTAGAATAATCTTTTGAATTTTCATAAAATTTAATGGATTATAGAATACTATTCTAGTAGGAGATTGAAAAGGGAAAAGTGAACTTAATTATGTCAATGTAACCTAACTAGAAAGCGGATACGTAATGGTTAAAAGACTATGTGTAGTTCGGCTAGGTTCTTTACATGCAAATATTGAGAGATAACTCACTGCAAGCTACTTACGATCATAATCAAAAGGGGATGGGGACATGTCAAAAATAGATGTTTTTCAACAGCTGATTAAACAGGATAAACCTTTCATACTACCAGGGGCTTACGATGCTATGACAGCTCGATTAATAGAAGAGTTTGGATTTTCAGCAATTTATGCCACTGGTGCAGGGATATCGAATGCTCAGCTTGGTTGGGCAGATGTTGGTTTAACAACTGTAAGCGAAATTGCAGATATAGTTAGCCGTATATCAGATGTAACTACAATTCCTATCGTTGTTGATGGGGATACCGGATTTGGGAATGCCATTAATGTCATGAGAACTATTAAACAATTAGAGCGAGCTGGTGCTTCTGCAATTCAGTTAGAAGATCAGATTTCACCTAAAAAATGTGGTCATTTTAACGGGAAACAAGTTATTTCTAAAGAGGAAATGATAGGTAAAATTAAAGCCGCTTTAGACGCTAGAACAGACCCAAACTTAGCTATTATTGCACGGACTGATGCATTAGCTGTTTACGGAATAGAGGAAGCTTTAGACCGTGCAAACGCCTATAAAGAAGCAGGTGCGGACGTTTTATTTGTAGAAGCGCCCACGACAATCGAGGAATTAAGCACAATTACGAAAGAAATTTCAAATGTACCACATATTATTAATCTCGTAGAAGGTGGAAAGACCCCATTAGTTTCTTTAGAAGAAGCAGAAAGACTAGGTTTTCAAATTGTATTATGTGCTAATACAATTTTGCGTTCAGCAATTAAAGGTATTCGCGATAGTCTCACAATTTTATCTAGAGATGAATCCCATGCAAATATAGGGGATTATATATGCACTTGGGAGGAACGACAGGAATTATTTAAATTAAAACAAATTAATGAATGGGAACAAAAGTATGCTGTAAATAATTTTGAAACCTATGGGAGGGAAAAAGATGGTGAGAGAAGTAGATTATGATTTGGTCGTAATCGGATGTGGAGTTACTGGAACATCTGCTGCTCTAGCAGCTGCAGAAAGAGCAAAAGAGCAAGGGAAAACGTTGAAAATTGCCCTTTTAGAACGCGCACCATACGAACAACGAGGGGGCAATTCTCGTTGGACAGCAGCATACATGCGCATGGAAAATATCGATACTCCAGCTGAAAATTTTATAGATGACATGTTGAATTTCTCAGACAATTTTTCGGATAAAGCATACATTGAAACACTAGCAAAGGAGGCTGGTCCAACTTTGCGCTGGGTAGAATCAAAAGGGGTAGAGTTCGATTATTTGCCTACTATGTTTTTAACAGCCTCAAAACCACGTCTTTTACCTATAGGTGGAGGGAGAGCGATTATTGATGCACTATCATTAAGAGCTAGAGCACTTGGAGTAGAAATATTGTATGAATCCACTGTTTGGAATTTAGGTTTAGATGAAGATGGTGCTGTAGAAACTCTAAAGGTTCGAATTAAAGATGGCTCTTCCGTAACCCTAAAAGTAAATTCAGTAATTTTAGCATCAGGAGGATTTCAAGGAAGCCAAGAAATGATGGCTCAATATATTGGGAAAGATGCCCATAAAATTCCGACAGTTGCTGAAGGAGGATTATTTAATAAAGGAGAAATGATTCGTCTTGCTTTGAGTATAGGAGCAAAAAGTGCAGGACAATTTGATTCTTTTCATGCCGAGACTGTTGATCCAAGGAGTAAACGTGAGGAAGCTGGGGTTATGCTCTATCCATATGGCATCTTAGTAAATCAAGATGGAAAACGTTTTACTGATGAAGGCATCGCTACAATTGACGAACAGTATGAAGAAGTAGCTCGCAAAATTTTTTATGATTGTCCAAATCATGTAGCTTATATGATTACCGATCAACAAATTTATAATATCCCTAATTATGAAGATGCTTTGCAAACGGAAGTTGAAGCTTTTGAAGCAGAGACCCTTGAAAAGCTCGCAATAAAAATTAAGATTTCTCCAGAAAACTTGCTAAAAACAGTAACTCAATTTAATGAAGCGGTTCAACCTGGGAATTTCCAGTGGAATAAGAAGGACAATAAAAAAGCAATTAACATTACACCTCCAAAATCCAATTGGTCCATTCCAATAAATCAAGGTCCATTTATTGCATATCCAATTATTTGTTGCAATGTCTTTACTAACGGTGGCTTGGCAACAGATACAAATGGGCGCGTACTATCGAACGATGATATACCAATTCCAGGATTATATGCTGCAGGAGAAACAGCAGGCTTGTATTACGGAAAGTATCCAGGTGGTACTTCCGTATTGAGAGGTCTTGTATATGGTAAGCGGTCGGGAGAACATGTTGTAGATTATGTGGATGTAAAAAAAGAGGAATTTATAAAATAGGGAGGAAAATTATGTTACAGGAGCTGAAGGGGAAGGTAGCGTTAGTCACTGGAGGAGGAAGAGGAATAGGAAGAGAAACATGTATCTTGCTTGCTTCACTGGGTGCGGACGTAGCAATTTGTTCTCGTTCTGCATCTGAATGTGAAGAAGTTTCTAATTTTATTCAAAAAACATATGGAACCAAAACTGTTGTTATAACAGGAGATGTATCAAAGGAAAAAGATGTAGATAATATAATAGATTTCATCAATAAGACATTGGGATCCATTTCTATTTTGATAAATAATGCAGGAGCTATGAGTCTAAAACCTTTTATAGATACTTCAATTGAAGAGTGGGATTGGATTCATGACGTAAATGTTAAAGGTCCATTTTTATTATGTAAAAAGGTAATACCTGACATGATGGTCCAATCAGAAGGGGTCATTATTAATATTTCTTCCATTTGGGGAACAAAAGGTGGACCAAACAGAAGTGCTTACATTAGCTCGAAGCATGCTGTTATTGGATTGTCAAAAGCACTTGGAGAAGAATTAAAGCCATACGGAATACGAGTAAATGCTATATGTCCCGGACCTGTTGATACAAAGATGACAGATGATTTAGGTGACAACATAAATAAAGAAGGTTGGTTAGCACCAATTGATCTAGCAAATATTATTGTAGATTTTTGTTTACCTAAGATGAAAGCAGTTACTGCTTCATCAATTGAAGCATTTGGTGCAGGCCAACCAATTTCAACAAATTAAACGAAGGAGGAATAGAAATGAATAAAATGATAACATCTATTGAATCAAAAAATATTAGCTTAGACCTTTCTTTGAAATTATTGGAGGTTGCTGTTGATAAAGGAAAAGAATTAGGAATGCCATTTAGCATTGCAATTGTTGATAAAGTTGGAAATTTAAAAGCATTTTCTGCTATGGACAGTGCTCCCGTATTAAGCTTAGAGATTGCACAAAATAAAGCATTCTCTGCAGCAGCATATAATCGTCCAACTCATGAATGGTATGATCGGCTAAAAGACGATCCTCCACTTTTACATGGGATTGTTCATACAGAAAGACTTATTATTTTTGGAGGAGGTTACCCAATCAAAATAAATAGCGAGTTAATTGGAGGAATTGGTGTTAGTGGAGGTCACTATACACACGATATGCAGGTCTGTGAAGCAGCTCTAGAAGTAGTTAAGCAATTTGAACTAGAGGAAGTGTAATGGCTATGGAAAGCTACAATATCATTATTGTAGGTGCGGGGATGGCTGGATTATGCGCAGCTGTTGAAGCCACTTCTAATAATGTACGAGTGCTAATTTTAGAAAAAGAAAATGAAATTGGTGGGAGCTCGTTATTAAGTGGGCGATATATGGCATTTGCTGATACAGATATACAAAGGCAAGAAGGAATTCGAGATTCTACTGAGATATTAGTAAATGATATGCTTTCTATTGGTGAAGGTTCAAATGAAAGAGCGCTTGTAGAAGCTTATGGCAAGCATCAACAAGAAACATATCAATGGTTAGTGCAGAATGGTGTGCAATTTCATGCTGTTCAAGCAGTAAGTGGACATAGTGTGCCAAGAGGACATCAAATTACCCCTAAACAGGCCATAGAAAGATTATTTATGCTTGCCGAATCTAATTCCAATGTCACTTTTATATTGAATGCAGATGTGAAAAGGCTTCGTAAAAACAAAGATGGAAAAGTGAGTGAAGTTTTGTATAGAAAAGATGGAAAAGAATTCACAGCAATCGCAGAAGATGGTGTAATTATTGCTTCCGGAGGTTTCTCAAGAAGCGAAACTCTATTGAATGCATTTGCTCCCCAATTGAAGGGAGCATTGCGAATCGGAGGAAATGGAAATCTTGGAGATGGTATTAAGCTCGCATGGGAACAAGGTGCCTGGATGCGTGACTTTCCTTTTCTAAAAGGGACCTATGGTTTTCATCCATCTGCGGATGGTCCCCGTAAATCACAAGGATTGGTCTTTTACAAAGGAGCAATTATTATTAATGAGGAAGCAAAACGTTTTGTGAATGAATCAATATCATATAAATCAATAGGAACAAAAGCATTGGAACAACCAAACGGAATTACCTATCAAATATGGGATCAAGCAATTATGAATGAAAGTGTACATGGAGATGCATTATATGATTTTAAAAAGTTACTAGATTTAGGATTAATTGAACACGCAAATTCATTAAATGAGTTAGCCCGTAAAATAAATGTACCGGAAAATAACCTAAATGAAACGATACAAACATATAATATCGATGTTAATAAGGGCTTGGATCGACATTTTGGACGGAGCACATTAACACATAATTTCGGAAAACTGAAAACGATAAGTGAAGGTCCGTTTTATGGTATGAGAACTACTGTTGCAATGCTGGCAACTTATGCAGGAATTGCGGTAGATGAACATGCAAGAGTATTAAATCCTTATCACGAACCTATTAATGGATTATATGCGGCAGGAGAATCGGTTGGAGGATTTCACGGCGCGGGATATATGACTGGAAGTTCTCTTGGAAAAGCAGCTATATTTGGAAGAATTGCAGTACGTACAGCTTTAGCGAATATACCAGTTACGAAATAACAGGAAGAAAGGGTGAAATGAAGTGAAGATTTGGCATCAAAGCTTGACGTCTATTGAAAACATCCCACAATATCGAGATGCCGTGATTAATCATATCAAAAAAGTAGCACGCCCAGATGTTGAAGTTGTACTACATGGGATGTCCAATGAAACATATCCTACTCAATATCCTGGACATTTTATTACGTATAACTATTTGCAAAGTTTGCATAAAGAACAATTTATTAAAAATGCACTTATTGCAGAAAAAGCAGGTTACGATTGTATGTTTATTGGGACTATTCCCGATGTTGGATTATTTGAAGCACGTACATTAGTAGATATACCTGTTATTGGATATGGACAAGCTTCCTTTCATGTTGCTTCCATATTGGGAGATCGTATCGGTATAGTAAACTTCCTTGAACCTTTAGCAGATCAATTGATAAGTAATATAGAACGATACGGATTAGGTTCCAAACTTGGTCCAATTGTACAAACAAATATTGGCTTTTACGATATTTTGGAAGGGTATTCAGATCCAGATCCAGTAATCGCTGCTTTTATAAGCGCTTCAGAAAAAGCAATAGAACTAGGTGCAGATGTGATAGTTCCTGGAGAGGGTCCAATGAATGTATTTTTGGCAACCCATGGTATTAGTAGAATTGGCGATGTGCCAATTATTGATTCATTTGCTGCCGGAATTAAGCTATGTGAAACATTATATGATTTGAAAAAAAATTCTGGAGTAACAATAACGAGAAAAGGCTTCTTTAATGCGAGGCCACCAGAAGAAGCTGTAGAAAAACTAAGAGAATTTTACAATTTACAGAGTGATTTACATGCTGGACTAGATTATGGTATCTCTGTGAAATCAACCAGCTAACAAGTCACCTAATATTTTGATAAAATAAAAATGGGTGAGCCTATAAAAGGGTTGATCCATTTTTTTTTGCATATTTAAAAGAACTTATAGATTAGTCGATTACTAGGTCATTCTAAATAAATTCCATGAATGAAATGTACCTCTTAGGTATTGAAAGGATGTTGAAGTAAGGAGAACAGAAAAAAGATGACTCCTGAAAGAAGCAGGAATCATCTTAAATTAGGCTAACTAAAAACCTAAGAGCATGTTTTGAGAATCTAGTTAATTCTTAATAGCGAACACCATTAGATTCTAAACCTGCAAGTACTCGACCATAATTTTCCTTTGTAATTGTAGGTGATAGAGAACGATGTGAGTGTAAAGTGGTAAAGTCTCTATAAATACGTTGCAGTGGATGACCGTCGTATACATATCCAGATCCACTGGCTTCTAATATCAAGTCGAGCGCCTCCTTTAAAACACCATTCGCATAGCCTATGTCAGCCAAAGTCTTCACACGTGCATGAGGATCCATATATTTTTTTTCACTTGCCCATCTATCTAACTCATCAGCTACATGATAGAAATGTCTTTGGGCAGTATCGATTTTTAATGAGGCTGATGCTAATAATGCATGTGTACTCGCTGCATCTTTAATAAATTCAACCCCCATATGAACAGCTCGCCGATTTGGTAAGGTTTCTATGAAAAATTCTAAAGCATACTTTACAAGCCCCAATGCTGGAAGTCCTAATGATAAGATAAGCGCAGGGAACAAAGCTGTGTGATAGAGCGAAATCTCACGTAAATGTGTAGATTCAAAATTTCCATTCAATGCTTCCACGAAAGAAGTACAGCGGTGATCTGGAATAAATATATTATGCATTTTCACACTATTACTACCAGTACCCTTTAAACCTAACACATGCCAGTCATCCATAATTTCTAACTCATTAAATGGTAAAGTCATTAAAATTTGATCAACAAGCTTACCTTCTTCATCAACAATAGGTAAACCAAAATATCCCCAGGTAGCATGTAAAGAGCCTGAACAAAACATCCAAAATCCTTCTTCAATTAAGTAGCCACCATCCACTTTTTTAGCAATACATTTACGTGGTTCATAAACCCCTGCGAATAATACATCCTCTTCTTTTCCTTCAAAGATTTCCTTATGTGTTTTTTCTGAAAATGATTGGGCTACCATAAGTTCTCGAATAGCACATAAACTTACGATCCAACCACTAGAACCACATCCACGAGAAATTTCAACAATGACCTCGCTATAAGTTCGCATATTTATTTCTTGGCCACCATAACGTTTTGGTCGCAGCATTTTGAAGAAACCCGCTTCTTTGAATTCTTTCATAGAAGCTTCTGGAATTCGTCTAAGTTCTTCTGTTTCATTTGCTCTAGCTCTTAAACTACTTACAAGATTTCGAGCTTCTTCTACTATATCCGCTTCTCTATTTAAGAGTTTATTCATATATATAGCTCCTCTACTATTATTTTTAACTACAACTAACTTATCTAATTTTCTGATTTATATTAAGAGTAAAAAGCATTTAAAAACTAATCATAATTTCAATAAAGATTATTAGTTTTTAAAGGTAAATAGGAAGGAATAGTGATGAATATACCAATAATTATTGTGCATAGAAAGCCATACATTTAGCCTCCACTATTCATTTAGTAGAAATAATCACTACCTCTCTGAATTTTTTGGAAATGTGTATGTTTTTATTGAAATTTCAAAGGTTTTCAAGCAATTTTTTCTCTAGTAAAAATTTTTGGAAGTTCTTAAAATACTAAGTACAACTAGGTAAATAGGAGGTTTAATTGATTATGAAACCAGAAATTGCTAAGCTAGGACATTTAGCTTTAGTAACCCCAGATTTAAAAAAATCATTGTGGTTTTTTAAAGAAGTAATTGGTTTAGAGGAGACTGCTGAAATTAATGGGGTGCATTATCTCCGTGCCTGGGGAGATTTTCAACACCATACACTTTCTTTAGAAGTAGGAGATCGTGGCTATGTACGACATATTGGCTTTCGAACAAAAGAACGTGATCATGTCCTGCAATTCAAACAGTTATTAGAAGAGGGTGGCGTAGCTGTAGAGCGTATTGCTGCTTGGGAAACACCAGGAATAGGTGAGGCTATTCGTTTTCCCTTGCCTAGCGGCCATACATTTGAATTATACTACGATGTTAAAAGACCGGAAGTTGCAGAGCATCGTCGTTCCGTTTTAAAAAATCAAACATACAAATCATGGGCGAAAGGAATATCACCAAGACGTTTTGATCATGTGAATATTCACTCATCAATGGATTCAGAAGTAGCTTATGACTTTCTAGAAAATGTTCTAGGGTTTAAAATGCGTGAGTTTTTACGGGGAAATAACGGAAACGTAATTGCTGGTTGGATGAGTGTTACAGCTCTTGTACATGACGTTGCACTTGTGATGAAACCTGATTTACCAACACCAGCTCGGTTACATCATTTATCCTACTGGACAGATGATTCTCAAGATATTTTGCGTGCAGCAGATATTTTAAGAGAACATAATCTTGAGTTTGTAGGACCTGGAAAACATGGTATCACCCAGGCGATGTATCTTTATGTGATGGACCCAGGCAGCGGCTGCAGAGTTGAGTTATTTAGTGGTGGATATTTAATTTTTGAGCCAGATTGGGAGCCTGTCGAGTGGTTAGAATCTGAACGTCCCCTTGGTAATACATACTGGGGTGATAGTATTCAAGACAAAGAGCTTAACAAAATTACAATCGAAGCTTAGGAGGAAATATTACATGATTAATACATCATTATCAGAGAAGGTGAAAATTAACAGTAAGTTAATTCAAACCGAAAATTACAGTACCTGGTTGAATTATTCGGGAGAGGCAAATGAAGAAAAGGTATTATTTCTGCATGGATCTGGACCTGGTGTAACGGCCATCGCAAATTGGAGTTATGCTTTGGAAGCGTGTAGACAACAATATCATTGCATAGCACCAGATCTATATGGCTTTGCCAAGAGCAGTCATCCAGAAGAACCATTAAAGAATCGTCAGGCTTGGATGGACTGCTGGGTAGAACAAATAATTGAACTACTTGATAAGTTGAACATTGAAAAAGCTCATATTGTTGGTAATTCGCTAGGTTGTTCTGTAGCTCTCGAATTATTACTTGAGTACCCAGAACGTTTTGGTCGTGTAGTACTGATGGGCCCAGGGGGAACACCAAATACAAAAGTGAGTTTTGAGTTGATGCGCGCCAAACATTTCTATGAAAACCCGTCTAAGAAAAAACTTCAACAAATTATGCAGTGGTTTGTTTACGATGTCGAAAAAATGAAACCCATAATCGATTCATTAACAGATTCTCGATTTGATAATGCAATGCGTCAAGAAGTACGTCGATCAAATGATTCCATTTTTGCAACGGCAGCAGTTCCCATACCAACAGTCGCTTTAAAACGAATTCCCAATAATATTTTATTGGTGCATGGAAAAGAGGATAAGGTTTGTTCAGTAGAATCTAGTTACTATTTATTAGAACATCTGCAACACGCACAATTACATGTCTTTAGCGAATGTGGTCATTGGACGCAAATAGAGCAAAGAGATAAATTTAATCATTTAATTCAAAGTTTCTTTAAAGAAGATATTTAATATGTATTAACAATTATAAGCTAATCGAGAGGAGCAGAAACCCATTGAACAATCCATTGATTATGTCAACAGATGTTATTGTCATTGGGGCAGGAAATGCTGCAATGTGCGCGGCTTTAGCGGCCCATGAAAATGGAGCAACTGTTATCGTTTTAGAAAAATCACCGGAAACTTTGAAAGGTGGTAATACAACTTTTACCCATGGCTCCATCCGCTTTGCTTATAAGGATGCAAAAGATATCCAAGCTATCATTCCAGAATTAAATGATGAAGAGCTTCGAAATATTGATTTTGGAACCTATACAGAATCAGAATTTTTTGATGATATGTGCCGTGTGACGAATTATCGAACGGATATAGAGCTGGCATCATTATTAACGAGTGAAAGTTTTCCAACGATGAAGTGGCTGACAAGTCATAAGATTAAATTTATCCCTATTTATGGACGTCAAGCATATAAAGTGGACGGTCGCTTTCAATTTTGGGGAGGCATGGTGTTAGAATCTGTAGGCGGAGGAAAAGGGCTCGTCGATAAATTACATGAGCGTGCACAATCTTTAGGAATCGACATTCTATACGAGTCACCAGCCATTTCCTTAATAACGGATGATCAAGGGATCAAAGGTGTTATATACAAACAAAATGGTATAACCAAGGAAATTCATGCAAAAGCCGTTATCATTGCCTCTGGTGGATTTCATGCGAATATTGCTATGCGGACAAAATATTTAGGTGTTAACTGGGATTTAGCGCATACACGTGGTAGTCGTTTTAATACGGGAGAGGGTATCCAAATGGCACTCGATATCGGAGCACTTTCAGCAGGAAACTGGTCCAGTGCACATGCTGTAGGTGGAGACCGATATTTACCAGACTTTGAGGAAGGTTTCCAGCGTTTAAGTTATCCGTTAGGAATTGTTATTAATGAAAACGGTAAACGCTTTCTTGATGAAGGTGAAGACTTTAGGAATTACACATATGCGAAATATGGAAAGTTAATATTAGAACAACCGAATCAAGCTGCTTGGCAAATTTTCGACCAAAAAGTAAAGCCATTATTACGGGAAGAATACAAAGGAAAAAAAGTCTCAAAAGTAGTGGCGAATACCCTTGAAGAACTAGCAGAAAAAATGGAAGGTGTAGCTCGTGATGCCTTCCTTCATGAAATAGAAGAGTATAATGCAGCAGTTAGACAGAAAATTCCATTCAATCCCAATGTTAAAGATGGACGATGCACAAGTGGATTATCCATTCCTAAAAGCAATTGGGCAAATACAATCGATGAAGGTCCTTTTGAAGCATATGCTATCACTTGTGGAATAACATTCACGTTTGGAGGATTAAAAATAAATACAAAAGCAGAAGTGCAACATAATTTATATCAATCCATTCCAGGATTATATGCAGCAGGAGAAGTGGTAGGTGGTTTATTTTATTCGAACTATCCAGGAGGTACCGGTCTCATGGCTGGATCCGTATTCGGACGAATTGCAGGGAAGAATGCGGCACTCTTCACACAAAAAAATATAAATAAAGTAAATGTCTGATGTCCGTATTTGGCTGGTAATGTATTTAAAGGAGTTGTCCCTTGATATACGGGCGGCTCTTTTTTATTTTGTTTCCAACTAAATCGTCCAAAATTCCAACTAAATAGACTAATTTTCCAACTAAATATGAATATATTCCAACTAAAGTAGAGTTAGCATAAAAAGTGGACATGTTAAAACACGACCCTCATACTAAAAGTAAATTAAGGGAGCGTGTGTAGGATGGCTGTATTATCAAGAGAAATGCGAGAATATCTAGTAAAATTAGTTGTAG
>NZ_JBAWSY010000028.1:0-34539 GCF_037104765.1 Psychrobacillus mangrovi
TTAGCCGGTTTCCGATACGGATTCTAAGATCCCAGCGTCCGCTCGACTTTCCCTCACTTCTACTATATAAAAATAGTAGCACAAACCATGGCCTTGGTTTGTACTACTAATGTTAGTATGTTTCCGCCGGCATGGCTTCAGCCGTTTCCCTCGCTACGCTCAGTCCAGGGTCTTCAGCTCATGCTATTCCGGCTGGAGTCGCCACCTTCCACTACAATCAACTATTGTATGCTTGCTTACAAATAAGGTATTGAATAATAATTAAAGGAAATCCAGATAGGTACTTCCCATAATTTCAACCTAAGAAACTCTCAAATTAAGTCACTTATTTTTTTTCAAAAAACAATTACCTCATTTAAAACATAAGTTTTTCAGTGCTCTCAAAGCGAGACATTCCGAGACCCACACGTAATGTATAAGATGGAGGAAGGCTAAGGGCGACTCGTCCTAAAGAGAAGCCTTTATGACCAACTTCGTGTTGGCCCGGGGAGGCTTGGAGTCCGCCTGGAACAGAAATCTTCACTCTTTTTAATAGAAGCTACAAAGAAAGAGGCTGTCCTTAAAAGTCATTTTTTGACATTTAAGACAGCCCTATCAAGTAGTTTTCTTTTTCTAATTAAACTTATAGAACTGCACCAGATCCGCCATCAATATTAACGGAAGTTCCAGTTACATACGATGCTGCATCAGACACTAAAAAAGTGATGATGTTAGCCGCTTCAGAAGTATCCCCAATTCTTTGAAGAGGAATAGTTGGTCCTACAACATTTTTTGAATATTCATCCCAACTTAAATCAGCCGCTTCATTTTTCCACTTTTTCTCAATTTGCTCACTTCTAATTAGACCTATACATACTGTATTTACACGAATATTATCTTTTCCCAAGTCTTTGCTCATCGCTTTTGTTAAAGCCATGCCAGCAGCACGACTAACAGTAGTAGGTAGAGATGACGCAGGAGGGGTTTTCCCTAAAACTGCTGTTACATTCACAATAGCCCCTCCACCTACTTCACGCATAAATGGTATTGCTGCTTTAGACGTGTGAATGGCACCAAATAACTTAAGATCTAAATCTGTTTGCCATAATGCAGTATCAACTGATTCAAAAGGATTTGCTGAAGATGTACCAGCATTATTAATTAGGATATCTAGACGACCATAATGATCCACTGTTTTTTGAATGATGTTCGTACATTGTTCTTCGTTTGTAATGTCAGCAGGTACAACTAAAACTTCTACTCCTGTTTCTGTTTTTATGAAAGCAGCTGCTTCTTTTAAGCTTTTTTCTCCGCGCGCACAAATAGTCACATTTGCACCTTCCTTAACTAATTGTAAAGCTGTATGTAACCCGATACCCTTACTAGAACCAGTAATAATTGCAACTTTTCCTGTTAAACCTAAATCCACATTGTCATCCCCTTATTTTTATCAATTCTTCTATCATAATAACATCATTTTTACTATTTGTTTGAATATTACTACTATAACAACCTATCAGTGCAAAACCTAATTCAATAGTTTCCTTGAATGGCTCCAGATAGACTTTGGCTACATCCTTAACGAGGTGAGGTTTATAGCTCTTGAATAACTAGAGAATTGAATCTGTCATATTCATCTTGTAAGCTTTCTGTAGATATATTTCTACTTTAATAGAATAGAAGACAAGACTGTTTAATATTTTTCTGAAATTATAGAAGTTTAATATCCAAAGAAATTAAAAAAACCACTCAAAGCAAAGTAGCTTTGAGTGGTTCTTAATTAGATTATTTAGAAATGATGTGAATAGGATGACCCATAACAACTTCAGCAGCTTCCATCGCTATTTCACCCAAAGTTGGATGTGCGTGAATTGTCATCGAGATATCTTCAACAGTCATACCAGCCTCAATCGCTAAACCAAGCTCAGCAATCATATCAGAAGCTCCTTGACCTACGATTTGTGCTCCAAGAAGTAACCCATCTTCTTTACGAGAAACAAGTTTAACGAAGCCGTCCGCAGCATTAAGTGCAAGAGCACGACCATTTGCTCCGAATGGGAATTTCCCAGCAGCAACATCATAACCTTGTTCTTTCGCTTGTGCTTCATTTAAACCAACAGTAGCCATTTCTGGATCTGTAAAGCATACTGCAGGAATTGCTAAATAATCAACGACTGATGATTGACCAGCAATTGCTTCGGCTGCAACTTTTCCTTCGTATGATGCTTTATGCGCAAGTTGAGGACCTGCAACAATATCACCGATAGCATAAATATTACTAATGTTAGTACGGCATTGCTTATCTACTTCAAGTAATCCGCGTTCGCCAAATTTTATGCCAATTTCTTCAAGACCCATTTCGTCAGTATTAGGACGACGACCTACTGTAACTAATACATAGTCAGCTTCGACTTTTTTCTCTTCTCCACCAGCTTCATAAGTTACAACAACACCATTTTCAGTTTCTTCTACACCTTTTGCAGAAGCTTTAACTGCAATCTCAACACCTTTTTTCTTAAGGCCTTTTTTAACGATTGTCGTCATTTGTTTTTCGAAACCGGCTAAAATGTCGTCTCCGCCTTCAATAATTGTTACTTTTGAACCTAGGTTAGCATATGCAGAACCAAGCTCGGTACCAATGTATCCTCCACCAATTACTACTAAGTTTTCTGGAACTTCAGATAAACTTAAAGCACCAGTTGAGTTAAGTACACGTTTTGAATATTTAAAAGTTGGGATTTCAACTGGACGAGATCCTGTTGCTATAATCGCGTTTTTAAAAGTATATGTTTGAGCAGATTTCTCGTCCATAACACGTATAGTGTTAGCGTCTACAAAATAAGCCTCACCCATTGCTACTTCAATATTGTTTCCTTTTAATAAACCAGAAACACCACTTGTTAATTTTTTTACAACATTATCTTTGAAAGCTTGTGCTTTAGAAAAGTCGATTTTCACGTCAGTAGCAGTAATACCCATGTCGTCCGCATGTTTTGCTTGTTCAAAGCGATGACCAACAGAAATTAATGCTTTTGATGGAATACAACCTACGTTTAAACAAACGCCACCAATGTACTCTTTTTCTACTACTAAAACTTTTTGACCAGTTTGTGCAGCACGAATTGCAGCTACATATCCACCAGGGCCTGAACCAATTACTAAAGTATCTGTTTCAATCGGAAAATCTCCTACAACCATTTTTTACGCCTCCATTAATAATAATTCTGGACTGCTTAGCAAACGTTTGATATGGTTCAACGCATGTTGAGCAGTCGCACCATCGATCATTCGATGATCAAAGCTCAATGATAATGCTAACACAGGAGCAGCTACAATTTCACCATTTTTTATTACAGGTTTTTCTGAAATTCGACCAATTCCAAGTATTGCAACCTCTGGATGGTTAATAACTGGAGTAAACCATTGTCCACCAGCGGAACCAATATTCGTAATTGAGCAGGAAGCACCTTTCATTTCAGAAGGGGACAGTTTACCTTCACGTGCTTTACCAGCTAGTGTGTTAATTTCATCCGAAATTGCAAATACAGATTTTCGATCCGCATGTTTAATAACTGGAACAAGCAATCCTTTTTCTGTATCTGCCGCAATACCAATATTGAAATAATGTTTTTGAATTATTTCACTTGTCTCATCATCAAAAGAAGTATTTAATTGAGGGAATTCACGTAATGTACTAACTAAAGCTTTTACCACATATGGTAAATAAGTTAACTTGATATTTTTCTCCGCAGCAATGTCTTTAAACTTTTTGCGGTGAGCAACAAGTTCCGTTACATCAACCTCATCCATCAAAGTTACATGTGGAGCAGTCTGTTTTGAATGAACCATTGCTTTAGCAATCGCTTTTCGAATACCAGACATTTTTTCACGTGTTTCAGGGAATTCTCCTTCAAGAGAAATAGGAGCAGAAGGTTTATTTTCCACTTTACTCTCTTTTGATACTTCTTCCCCTTGTACATTACTTGAAACCTCTTCAGATTTCTGATCGCCAGATAAGAATGATTCAATATCCTCTTTTAGAATTCGTCCATTTTTTCCTGTTCCAGAAACATCTGAAATATTCACTTCATTATCACGAGCAAACTTACGAACAGATGGCATTGCAATCACACGATTGTTACCTTTTGGATCCACTCTTGGCTGTTCTGTTGTTTCTTTTGTTTTCTCAGATTTTGCAGGAGCCTTTGTTTCTTCTTTTTCAATAGATTGACCAGACTCAGCAGTAGATTGTACTTGTGCTTCGGTTTTCTCTTTTGCCACTTCGTTATCATGACCTTTAAAATGTAAATCCTCATATCCAGGAGCATCTAATCGTATAAGCACATCTCCAACGACAGCAACTGTACCTTCGCTTACCAATACTTCCGTAACTTTCCCTTTTACAGGAGAAGGAATTTCTACTACAGCTTTATCGTTTTGGACTTCGCATAAAATATCATCTTCTGCTACTTCGTCTCCTACTTTGACAAACCATTTAACGATTTCGCCTTCATGTATACCTTCACCGATATCCGGTAATCGAAATTCAAATGCCACAGTATTCACCCTTTCTTTTTAAATGCTATTTATTAAAACGTTAAAACTTTTTTAGCTGTTTCTACTATATCCTTTACTCCAGGTAACCAAACTGTTTCTGCTTGAGAAAATGGAAATACAGTATCAGGAGCAGCCACTCTTAGTACAGGCGCTTCTAGGCTTAAAATAGCTCTTTCTGTAATTTCAGCTACCACATTTGCTGCGATACCTGCTTGTCTTTGAGCTTCTTGAACAACTATTGCACGACCTGTTTTTTCAACAGAAGCAATAATTGTTTCTATATCAAGAGGTTGTACAGTACGTAAATCTACAACTTCTACAGAATGACCTTCTTTTTCTAACTCTTCCGCAGCTTTAATACTTTCATGTACCATTGCTCCGTAAGTGATAATAGATAAATCAGTACCTTCACGTTTTACATCCGCTTTACCAAGAGGAATTGTATATTCCCCCTCTGGAACTTCCCCACGGAAAGAGCGGTATAATTTCATATGCTCTAAATAAATAACTGGATCGTTATCACGAATAGCCGAAATCAATAATCCTTTTGCATCATATGGTGTAGATGGAATAACCACTTTTACACCTGGAGTAGATGTCATTAATAATTCTAAGCTATCTGCATGCATTTCTGGAGTATGAACTCCTCCACCAAATGGTGAACGGATTGTAACAGGGGCATTAAAAGAACCTCCCGTACGGAAACGCATACGAGCTAATTGACCACTAATAGAATCCATTACTTCATAAACAAATCCAAAGAACTGAATTTCAGGAACAGGTCTGAACCCTTGAAGTGCTAGACCAACTGCAAGACCACCAATTCCAGACTCAGCTAGAGGTGTATCAAATACGCGATCTTCACCAAACTCTTTTTGTAGACCTTCAGTAGCACGGAATACTCCTCCGTTTACGCCTACGTCTTCACCGAAGACTAGAACGTTTTCATCATTTTTAAGCTCAGTACGGAGTGCGTCCGTAATTGCTTGAATCATCGTCAATTGTGCCATCGGTTACTTCGACTCCTTCTCTGTATAGTAAGCTAATTGCTCATCTAAGTTATATGGATTTTCTTCATACATAATATTAATTAAATCTGTTACTTTTTGTTTTGGTGCGCCATCTGCTTTTTTGATAGATTCTTTAATTTCTTCTTTTGCTTTTTCGATTACTTCTGCTTCTTTCTCTTCATTCCATAGTCCTTTTCCTTCTAGGAATGTACGGAAACGAACAAGTGGATCTTTCTTTTCCCAAGCAGAATCTGTTTCAGAAGTACGGTAACGAGTCGGATCATCTCCAGCCATCGTATGCGGGCCATAACGATAACAAAGAGTTTCAATTAATGTTGGACCTTCTCCTCTAATCGCACGCTCTCTCGCATCTTTGGTCGCTACATAAACAGCTAATGGATCCATTCCATCTACTAACACACTCGGAATACCAGCAGCAATACCTTTTTGTGCAATTGTTTTCGCTGCTGTTTGTAATTCACGTGGAGTAGAAATAGCATATTGGTTATTTTGAACGATAAATACAGCAGGTGAGCGGAAAGCTCCAGCAAAGTTAATACCTTCATAGAAATCACCTTGTGAAGAACCACCATCACCAGTATACGAAATTGCAATCGCTTTTTTACCACGTTTTTGCATACCAAGTGCTACTCCAGCAGCTTGGATAAATTGTGCACCAATAATAATTTGCGGTGGGAAAACGTTTACACCTTCAGGTATTTGATTTCCCATGAAATGTCCGCGAGAGAACAAGAAAGCTTGCCATAACGGTAAACCATGCCATACGATTTGTGGCACATCTCGGTAACCAGGTAAGATAAAATCTTCTTTTTCAAGTGCAAATTGGGATGCTAATTGAGAAGCCTCTTGTCCAGCTGTAGGAGCATAAAAACCTAAACGTCCTTGACGGTTTAAAGATATGGAACGTTGGTCTAAAATTCGTGTATAAACCATTCGGCTCATTAATTCTACTAATTCTTCATCGGATAAGTTAGGGTTTGCTTCTTCGTTAACGATTGTCCCTTCTTCGTTTAAAATCTGGAACATTTCAAACTTTTCTTCAATCTCTTGAAGCGTTTTCTTTGGATCTAACTGCGGCGATTTGTTTGCAGCCATAATAGCAACTCTCCTTTTCTTCTGTATTAAAATTTCTTACTAAACATAGTGATACAACATTACTTCATTTTTAGTATACTCAAGTTTAAATCTACGGTCAATCATATAAAACTAGGGTTTTTTTTGTAAGAAAATTAAAAACCTTTCAAACTGTACTACTAACTATTCTTGTCTGTATTATATCAGATTGATATTATTGCAGTTATATATAACACAAAAGGCTATCCTAAAGTTTCCAATTAGAATAGCCTTTTATTTACTTATTTTCTTCTTGTAATGAAGTAAATATTTCTTCCTTCACCTGGTTTAACTGCGTTGTAAGCTCATTGAACTTCTCTACTGCTTTTTTAACCACTTCGTTCTGCTTATTCACTTCCGAAACTTTACCTTGAATCATATTTACTTCTGCTTCTTCATTAATTAGTAAGTTATATAACTCATCTTGCAAGCTTGCTAGAGAATTATACTCTTCAGTCAAAGAATCGTATGCTTCGTATCTATGATTCAGTGCTTCTTTGATTTTTTCTAAACTCGCTTTTTCGGATTCATCTTTCGTTTCGGATATTAGTGTGTCTAATTGTTTCATTTTTTCAGATGCTTTTTTAATAGAAGCTGCTTCTTTTTCTACCAATACTAAACGTTCTTCTAATAGTTTAGCTGTTTCATCCACTTGTTTTGTAAGCTCTTCTCTTTGGTCCTTTGTTAATTCCATCATACTCTGAAAGTTAGCTTGTTCTTTTTTTTCGATTGCTACTAACTCTGATTGCACATCTCTATAATCAGATTCTGATTCATATATTTCATTTAAGATGTTTGATAACTTATCTTCCGTTTGTTGACCAAAAGAGCATGCAGATAGAAATAAGATGGAGCATAGAACAACAAAGTATTTAATTTTTTTCATAAAGCAACCTCCCATACTCTTAACACTATAATTGTTCTTTGCAGGAATTTCAATTGAAACATCCGGCTCTTTTTGTTTAGTTAATGGCCTTTTTTTTGTATAATAGAAATATGAATATTGAAAGGACGATCCAAATGATACTGATGAAAGATATTATAAGAGATGGCCATCCCACTCTTCGTAAAAAGACTTCTGAAATGACTTTCCCCTTATCAGAAGAAGACCAAAAACTTGCAACAGACTTATTAGAATATATAATAAATAGCCAAAATGAAGAGGTAGCTGAAAAATACAAGCTTAGAGCTGGAATTGGTTTAGCTGCCCCACAAGTGAACGCTGAAAAAAGAATGTTTGCATTACACTTAACAGATGAAGAAGATAATCTTATAAGCTTTGTCGCTGTAAATCCTAAAATTATAAGTCATTCAGTTGAAAAAACATATATATCTGCAGGCGAGGGTTGTTTGTCTGTAGATGAAGTCATTGAAGGATATGTTCCTAGATACGCAAGAATTACAGCAACTGGTTTTTATCCAGATGGCAAACCATTTAAAAAACGTTTAAAAGGATTAGCGGCAATTGCTTTCCAACATGAGTTAGACCATTTAAATGGAATTATGTTTTATGATCATATAAATAAATTAAACCCATATGCAGAAATACCTGATTCTACACCATATGAGCGCGGATGATAAGAGAGGCGCCTCCTAGGCACAGTAAAAATCAGATTTTCCTCAGCCTACCGCTCATTTTCCACGGGCGAGCACCGAGCAAGCTGGCCCAACACAATTTTGGTCATGAAGCCATGCCGGCGGAAAGCGTCCGCCTGGAACGGAAATTAACGGGTCCAAAATAAGAATAGAATATGTGAACAACTTGTCGTTCACATACGATGAAATCACATAGAGGACTTTTTCAGTGCCCTCGCTTCGCTCCTGCTGGGTCTCGCTGTCTCGCATTCTCACGGGAGTTGAGGGGAGGCTTCTACAAACCAATAAAATGTTATTTATTACTAATTTAATTCTTCAATTCTTGGCATTGCTGATAATGCACCAAATTTTGTCGCACAAATTGCTCCTAACTTGTTGCCGAATGATACATAATCTTTCCACAGATCTATAGTTGTAGGGGTTCCATATAAATGAATCTGCCTTAATATCCCTGCCATAAATGCATCACCGGCACCTGTTGTATCCACAGGGTCGACTTTGACAACTGGAATGTGAACAATCTCTTCATTCATCACAATATAAGCCCCTTCCTCTCCCATTGTAATAAGAACTGTCGGAATGGAGTAATACTGCAACTTTTCAATACCCACTTCAAGTGTTTCTGTACTTGTAATGAAGAACAACTCATCTTCTGTTAATTTTAATAAATTTACGTCTTTAAAAAAAGAAATAATTGTAGCTCTACAAATTTCTTCACTTTCCCATCTTAATGGTCTGATATTTGCATCAAATGACAAGAAAGTTCCTAGCTCTTTCAATGAACCTACTATTTCTTTTGTAGTATTAAGGGCAACAGGGTGAAATAAAGTTCCAGAACAAAAATGAAATAGAGAAGCATTTTGAAAAGCTGGTTTATCTAATGTAAAGTATTCTACTTGGACATTTGGTGTTTCATCTACATACTTATAAAAAATCCGGTCGTTATTAGAGGTCAAATGAACATATACTCCACTCACTCTTTTTTCTGGAATCACCTTTGCATATGTTAGATCAACACCTTCTGCCGCAAGTTCATTTCGAACAAACTCAGATGTTTCATCTTCACCAGTCACAGTTATAAAAGAAGCGGTAGCTCCTAATCTAGATATACCAGCAGCAACATTCACAGTAGCTCCCCCTAAAAACTTTGTGAATTCCGTATTACTTGAATCATTTGCAATGTAATCAACAAATGCATCCCCGTATATTAGTACATGTTTATTTTGTTTGATATTCATGTAGATCTCCTTATTACACCTTTTATTGGATAAGTTCTAACCTCTTCATGGCATTGATTAGACCATTTTCAGAAACATGATCGGTGACAAACGTCGCACTGTTCTTTAATTCGTCGACAGAATTCCCCATCGCTACACCTGTCCCAACAAATTCGAGCATTTCTATATCATTAAATCCATCGCCGAATGCAATACAATCTTCTGGAGTTTTTCCTAAATGAGTTAGTAATAATTCTATTCCTTTAGCTTTTGAAACTCCTTTTGGTAGAACATCACAAGATACTCGATGCCAACGAACAAATTTTAATGCCGGAAATGCATTTTCATAATCCCTTTGTTCCTCCAAACTACAAAAAACTAAAGCTTGATGGATATCATTTGACAAGAAAAAGTTTTCTTCTGTTCTAGGTAACGCCATTTTTAAAGAAGAAATACTTTCAAACACATCTTCATGGTCAGGAATATTCGAAACAAATTCTTTAATATCCATATATACTACCGGCTGTTCCCTATTTTGTGCAAAATCAGTTAACTTTTGCAACGCTTCTTTTTCTAAAATGCCTTTATGGATAGTTTCGCCTTTATACTGAACGATTTGCCCATTATAGCAAACAAATGAGTCTATGTTTAACTGTTCTAAAACAAATTTAGCTGTAAAGGGAGCTCTTCCTGTAGCGATTATTATTTCATGACCGTTCGATTTTGCTTCATTAATTGCTTCTATTACACCTTTGGGGATATTTTTATCACCATCTAGAATAGTTCCATCAATATCAAAAAATAAAATTTTATTTTTCATAAAAATAATCCTCTTTTCTTTATACAAATAGTTTGACTTTTCTGCGAAAATCCTTTACAATTTCCCGAATCTTGTATATAATGTAGTACAAGGAGTGGGTGGCCATGTTGAAACGCCTGAAAAGGAAACTGTTGAGACGGCTCGGTGGATTACTCAGAGAAAAAACGATTGCATAGATTTTTATGCCCTTCAAATTTTGGAGGGCTTTTCTTTATTTTAAATAAGCGTCGTGATAATATAAAGAGAATTGATTTATTTTGGACGTTGAAAAGGAGAGTATAAAATGATTTATAAAGTTTATTATCAAGAAAATGCACTAGAAGTACCAGTTCGCGAAAACACTAAGAGCCTTTATTTAGAAGCAGAATCAGAGCGTGAAGTTCGTTCTCATCTAAAAGATCGAAAGTATAATATTGAATTAATTCAACTGCTTGAAGGTAGTCATTTAGAATACGAACAAGCAAGTGCGAATTTCAATGTTGAGAAGTTATAATCTATGAAATTTGTAAAGAATGATCAAACTGCGGTTTTCGCCCTCGGCGGACTAGGCGAAATCGGCAAAAATACTTATGGCGTTCAATTTCAAGATGAAATAATTTTGATTGATGCCGGAATCAAATTTCCAGAAGATGATTTATTAGGAATTGACTATGTTATTCCTGACTACACGTATTTAGTAAAAAATGTGGATAAAATTAAAGGCCTTTTTATCACACATGGTCATGAGGATCACATCGGTGGAATTCCTTATTTATTGAAACAACTTAACGTTCCTGTTTATGGCGGAAAGTTAGCTCTTGGTTTACTTCGCAATAAATTAGAAGAACATGGTTTACTTCGTCAAACTAAAATGAATGTAATCGAAGAAAACGATGTCATCAAGTTCAGAAAAACCGCAGTGAGCTTTTTTAGGACAACACATAGTATTCCTGATGCGTTCGGTATTGTAGTAAAAACTCCTCCAGGCAATATTGTTCACACAGGAGATTTTAAATTTGATTTCACACCTGTTGGTGAACCAGCAAACTTAACGAAAATGGCTGAAATCGGAAGTGACGGAGTCCTATGTCTACTATCCGATAGTACAAATGCGGAAGTGCCTAACTTTACAATGTCTGAACGTAAAGTAGGAGAAAGTATGGATTCTATCTTTAGAAAAGTAAATGGTCGAATTATTTTTGCGACTTTTGCTTCTAATATTCATAGACTTCAACAAGTAACAGATGCAGCTGTACATCATAATCGTAAAATTGCTGTATTTGGAAGAAGTATGGACAATGCCATTACGATTGGTCGAGAGCTTGGATATATCACTGCTCCAAAGGAAACTTTTGTTGATGTTAGTACATTAAATCGATTGCCAGCAAATGAAGTACTTATTTTATGTACTGGTAGCCAAGGTGAACCAATGGCTGCACTTTCTCGAATTGCAAATGGCACACATCGTCAAATTCAAATCCAGCCTGGAGATACGGTAGTATTTTCTTCCTCTCCTATACCTGGAAACAGATCGAGTGTAAATCGTACGATTAACTTGCTATATCGTGCAGGCGCGGAAGTAATTCATGGTTCATTAAATAATATTCATACATCTGGACATGGTTCCCAAGAAGAACAAAAGCTTATGCTACGTCTTATGAAACCAAAATTCTTCATGCCAATACATGGAGAATATCGTATGTTAAAAATTCATTCAGAACTTGCTGTCGATTGTGATGTCCCTCAAGAAAATACGTTTATCATGGAAAATGGCGATGTACTTGCATTAAGTGCAAACGAAGCACATGTAGCCGGTAAGATTCCTTCCGGGGATGTTTACATCGATGGTAGTGGCATAGGAGACATAGGTAATATTGTACTTCGCGATCGCCGAATTTTATCTGAAGAGGGATTAGTTATTGTCGTAGTTAGCGCGGATATGGAAAAGAAAAAAATTGTTTCTGGACCAGATATAATCTCACGAGGATTTGTCTATATGCGTGAGTCAGGGACAATGATTAACGAGGCTCAACAAATGCTAAACAAGCACTTACGATTAACGATTCAGGACAAGCCTGCTGAATGGTCAGAATTAAAAAATGAGATTACAGATGTATTGAGCCCTTATTTATATGAAAAAACAAAAAGACGTCCAATGATATTACCAATTATTATGGAAGTTTAGTATGCAGTGTAAAACCTCAGATTTCAATAATCTGAGGTTTTATTTTGGAGAAATTTAATCATTTATTTAGTTGTACAAGTCACTCTCTGTGAATAAGATACAAGATATCTATTTCGACGGAGGACTTACAATGAATTCAATATTTACCTACATCCTGTTGGGGATTTCTTTAGCTGCACCAGTTGGACCTGTTAATGCTGGACAATTAGATACGGGGATTAAAAATGGTTTTTTTCATGCATTAGTTTTTGGATTTGGTGCATTAACTGCCGACATTCTATATATGATCATGGTTTATTTTGGGATTGGGCAATTTATAGACTCACCTTACATTAAAATACTTTTATGGACTTTTGGTTGTTTTGTTCTAACTTATACAGGCTTTGAAAACTTACTAACCCTTAACAAAATAAAAATTAACATGTCAGCTGGAAAGCGCATTCGTCTTAGGCAGGCATTACTATCGGGATTCCTAATTTCACTCTTGAATCCTCTAACGATTCTTTTTTGGTTGGGTATTTACGGTTCTGTCCTTGCGCAAACATCCGAATCTCTCCAAGACAATCAATTGATTATTTTTAGCTTAGCTATTATAGTAGGGGTAATTTTGTGGGATACGATTATAGCTTTTCTTTCAAGCACTGCAAGAAAGTACCTATCAACGAGGTTTCTAATTATTATCTCCTTACTCTCTTCCTTTTCAATGATTGCATTCGGTATATATTTTGGTATTCAGGCTTATCACACACTCTTTTGAGACTCTTCCTTTCTCCAGCGCTTACGTAACACTAAGATGACTAGTGCAATTACAGATATGAATGCTAAACTGATAAAAAAACCAGGTCGACTTGTTGAATGAACAAGTGATCCACTTACGGCAGCAGCTACAAGGATCATGCCGATAATTCTTTTAACTTTATCCGCATTAGTTGGCTCAATCAGTTTGTGATAAAACGTTAACATAAATAACCAGTTATAAAGTAACATTAATGCAGCAGCAGTCGTTATATATTCATACACTTTATCAGGTAACACTAAAGAAGTAACAATAGATATTACTAGTCCTAAGGAAGTTAATGCAATTGCAGGTAAAGGCATTATAAATTTTTTTTTCGAATGTTTGCTGAAAATTGATGGAGCATCTCCCTCTTCCGATAGTGTCGTAAGGATTGTAGTGACCGAAAATAAAGAAGCAGACATTGCTGAAAAACCAGCAATAATAATAGCAGCAGTAAAAACGTGGGGAAAAAAGTCTAAATTAAAATCCGCTAAAGCAGTAACAAAGGGACTTTTCTTATCTTTAAATTCTGTATAGGGAACGAGTAATAGCGCCAAAGTAAGAGAAATTACATAAATTAGGCCAATAAGAGCTAGCATTACTTTCCCTGATTTCGGTGCGTCTTCTTTCTTTTTAAGATGAATAGCCATAACACCCATTACTTCTATTCCGCCATGAGCGAAAAAGGCAAATAAAAGTGCACTCCAAAATCCAAAAACACCTTTTGGAAATAATTCGCCCATTGTTTTTGGAATATCTCCTTTTGGATTACCATCTAATACACCAGTGAGCGCTAAGATCGCAATAATAATAAACATAAAGATAGCTGCAATTTTCATAATAGCGAATATACTTTCTACTTTTCCAAATGCCTTTGCACCAATAAAAAGAACGATAAGTCCACAAATAGCGTATATTAAAGCAAAAATCCACAAACGAACATTTGGGAACCAAAGCTTTGTCAATAGCGAAATTGCAGTCAGCTGACTACCTATTATCAATATTTCAGAACACCAGTAAACCCAGCCACTACTAAAACCTGCCCAACGTCCATATGCTTTTTTAGCGTAGGTTCGAAATGTACCTTTTTGTGGATCTTTAGCAGACATTTTAGCAAGGGCTTCAAACACAATGTATGTCGCAGTAGCTGCCAAAATAAAAGTAAAAATAACGGATGGTCCGGTCATTTGAATGGCGATACTAGATGCCAAGAAAAAACCTGTCCCAATAATACAACCAACCCCAATTAAGGATAGTTGCCACCAAGCAAGATGCCCCTCACTCTTACCTTTTTCTAATTTTTGTTTAGCCACATTTCGCACCTCCTTGTAATAGTCTGTCACAAGGATATATTTTTATGTGGCCTCCGCTGATGTAAAAAATGTGTGGCTGGTTGAATGCATGGAATAGATTGGTTGTTTAAAAACAAGAAATGTGGAGGCAAGCTCGTCTTTTCCATGAACCATAATTGGTTCGCTCTGAGCGAAAACGAACGAGACTTCTAAACTGTGAAATTGGCTTAGACGCATATGTCGTCGCCTCTCTCTATATTTTCAGCTTTTCTATCCCTCTCCTACTTCATTCAGCGCCATTGCAGTATTACACTTGTAGAGATTTATTCGAGGTTTAAAGATATACCGTTTGCTTTGCAAACAAAAAAAAGCCCAGTTGAGGGCTTAATGTGCTAAGTATATGCTTGCATTTAAGATAATACTTTTTTCTCAAAACGATTTATATCAACATCTGCTCCAATAATAATGAGCACATCGTTTAATTGAAGCTGCTCATCTGCTGGTGGTGAAACAAAAATATCATTTCCCCTTTTAACAGCAACAATATTAATACCATATTTTGCACGTATATCTAGATCGATAATAGAATGTCTTGCTATTTTTTCATTTACCTTTATTTCCATAATAGAATGTTTGTCGGATAGTTCAAGATAATCGAGAACATTACTTGATATTATATTATTTGCAATTCTTATCCCCATATCTCGTTCTGGATGTACAACTTGATCGGCCCCAATTTTGCGAAGTACCTTTTCATGGTAATCATTTTGGGCTTTAACCGTAATTTTTTTAACACCTATTTCTTTAAGCATTAATGTAGTTAGAATGCTAGACTGAATATCATCTCCAATAGCAACAATTACATGTTCAAAGTTCCGAATACCAAGAGATTTTAAAGCAGCTTCGTCTGTGGTATCTGCAACAACTGCTTGCGTCGCAATTGTTGCATATTCATCTACACGTTCAGGTACTATATCAATCGCCATTACATCAGCGCCTTGTGTAATCAATTCTCGAACAATACTTCCTCCAAAACGACCTAAACCAATAACTACAAATTCTTTTTGCACGCCAATACCTCCCCACCATTCGAATGCACTTAGTTTACCATATGGAATCGAATAGTAGATAGAATTTATCGCTTATTTTTCTTTCATTAAATGAGTCAATCGTTTTTCGAGCATATACATCCCATTCTCTCCTGATTGGATATGTCTTAACAATCCGTTTTTATCAAATAAATAAAAAGAAGGAACGATTCTATTTTGAAAAGCTTTTGTAACGTTTAAATTATGATCTAGACAAACAGAATGACTCATCTTCCATTGCTTAATAATTGTTTTTATGAGCACATCATTTATATCCTCTTGTTTTCTAGGCATATGGACACTAACGATGTTAAATTTTCCACTGTATAACCCTTTCCATTTATTGATTGTTTCCATCGAGCCCTTACATAAACTACAGCTGACCGACCAAAAATGAACAAGTAGTGGTAATTCACCTATCAATTGTTCCTTTGTCTGTTTTCCATTTATCCACTGTAAATCCCGATAAAACTCAGGTAACTCCTCTCTTAACTTCATTTTCCTCTCTCCTTTTTTGTATAAGTCCAAAGCTATTGTATGCAAATGAAAATAAATTGACAGTTCCCTACATTTACATACATGAAATTTTTGATATTTATTTAATAAGTTGTTAAAGTAAACTTTAAGTTGTGTTAAAATAAACTTTGTTTAAAAAATAGGAATTCATTTTCACTTACGAAGGAGTTTCTGTGATGCAAATAGGGAAAAAAATAAAACGATTGCGGTTGAAAAAAGGACTGACGCAAGAAGAACTAGGAGAAAGAACTGACCTTAGTAAAGGCTTTATATCCCAGGTGGAAAGAGATATTAATTCACCGTCCATTGAAACCTTTTTTTCCATATTGAGTGTGTTAGGAACTAAACCAAAAGATTTTTTTGATGATGAACAGGAAAGGACAAAAGTCGTTTTTAAACAAGAAGAACAGACTATTTATGAGGATGAAGAAAAAAACTATGAACTAAAATGGCTTATTTCCGAATCCAATGAAAATGAAATGGAGCCTGTTCATCTTAAACTAGGAGTTGGCGGCCAATTTAAACGATTTGAACCTTCCCTTTCGGAGACGTTTATTTATGTGTTAAATGGAAGGGTCAAACTTACTTTAGGAAAGCAACAATATATAGCTTCAAAAGGTGAATCTATTTATTTTGAAGCGTCTGATCATCATCAGCTTGAAAATGATTCTACTGAAGAAGCACACATTATTTACGTAGTTACAAATTCATATTTATAATATTTAATTTCTTGTAAGTAAATGTGTTTCTTTATAAAAAAACAAAATGGAGGGGTATTATGTCGGAAACACCAATCATTCGTTTCGAAAATGTCACGAAATTCTATGATGCAGAAACTAATGTACTAGACAATATTAACTTGGAATTAGAACGCGGAAAGTTTTATACACTGCTTGGACCTTCTGGCTGTGGTAAAACAACTATATTAAGATTAATCGCTGGATTTATGCAGCCTTCAAGTGGGAACATTTATTTCAATGGGAAATTAATTAATAATGTTCCTGCAAATGAACGCCAAGTGAATACTGTATTCCAAGACTATGCTTTATTTCCGCATTTAAATGTGTTTGAAAATGTTGCATTTGGTCTTCGCATTAAAAAGTTAGGAAAAAAAGAAATTGAACAAAAAGTATTTGAGGCACTTAAATTTGTCAATTTGACAGGATATGAAAACAGAGAAATCGCTGAAATGTCAGGTGGACAAAGACAGCGTGTTGCAATAGCACGCGCAATTGTCAATGATCCTGAAATAATTTTATTGGATGAGCCTCTATCAGCTCTCGACTTGAAGCTTCGCTCTGAAATGCAGTATGAGCTTCGTGAATTACAACAACGTTTAGGTAAAACATTTATTTTTGTCACACATGATCAAGAAGAAGCACTTGCCATGTCGGATGAAATTTTCGTATTGAATGCAGGGCATATTGAACAAAGTGGAACTCCAATGGATATTTATGATGAGCCCATTAACCGTTACGTTGCTGATTTTATTGGAGAATCTAATATAGTATCTGGAACGATGGTGGAAGATTTTCGGGTTCGTATTGGGGGTAAAATTTTTGAGTGTGTGGATCAAGGGTTAAATACGAACGAAAAAGTAGATATTGTAATCCGTCCAGAAGATTTAGAAATTACAGCCGTTGAAAAAGGTAAAATGAAAGTAAAAGTAGATACTCAATTATTTAGAGGAGTTCACTATGAATTATCCACTTACGACGATGAGGGAAATGAGTGGCTAGTACACTCTACTAAAAAAGCAGACGTCGGAGAATTTATCGGTTTAGATTTTGATCCTGAAGCAATTCACGTTATGCGTCTCAATGAAACAGAAGAAGAATTTGATAAACGATTAGAGTCATACGGAGAAGATCAGTATGCAAACTAAAAATACAAAAACTTTATATTTAGTACCATATTTTGCATGGATTTTACTATTTGTAATAGCTCCTATCGCATTAATTGCTTATTATTCATTCTTTGACTTAAATGGTGGCTTTACACTTTCAAATTATCAAAACTTCTTTACTTCCGTTTATTTAAAATTAACAATTAGCTCATTCTGGTATGCTTTTTTAATTACTTTATTTTCATTGTTAATCGCATATCCTACAGCATATTTTTTAACCAAAACAAAACATAAACAATTGTGGCTCTTATTAATCATTATTCCCTCATGGATAAACTTACTATTAAAAACATATGCGTTCATTGGAATTTTTGGATTATACGGACCTATAAATGCATTTCTAAATGTTTTTGGGATCGGAGAGCAACAAATATTATTTACTGATTTTAGTTTTATCTTTGTCTCTGTTTATATTTTTATTCCATTTATGATTCTACCTATCTTTAATGCTTTGGATAAATTAAATCCATCCTTAGTAGATGCTAGTAGAGATTTAGGTGCTTCTAGTTGGACAACCTTTACAAAAGTTATTTTCCCATTAACTACGAATGGTGTGAAAGCTGGTATTCAAGCAGTATTTATCCCTTCCCTTTCCCTTTTCATGATTACACGTCTAATCGCTGGGAATAAGGTAATAACACTAGGTACAGCTATTGAACAACAATTTTTAGTAACACAAAATTGGGGTATGGGAGCAACAATTGCAGTTTTCCTAATAATATTCATGGTAATAATAATGGTTATTACAGGACAAAGAGAAAAGGGGGCTAATTTACATGGAAAAAACAAGTAAGTCAGCTAAGCTATACTTAGCCCTCATATTTATTGTTTTATACGCACCGATCTTTTATCTAATCTTTTATTCTTTTAATAGCGGCGGAACAATGAATTCTTTTGAATCATTTACTTGGGAACATTATGGAGCAGTGTTTACTGACACTCGACTCATTATGATACTTATTAATACCGTAATTGTTGCTTTACTATCTGCATTAATAGCAACGATTATTGGCGTGTTTGGGTCCCTTGGAATTGTCTATATGAAAAACAAATCTATCCGTAATTCCATTTTATCTTTAAATAACGTTTTAATCGTAAGTCCAGATGTAGTAATTGGTGCTTCCTTTTTAATCTTATTTACAATGGTCGGTGTTAAGTTAGGATTTGCATCTGTATTAATTTCTCATATCGCATTTAGTATTCCAATCGTTGTTCTTATGGTTCTTCCAAAGCTACAAGAAATGAACAGCACTTTAATTGATGCTGCAGCCGACCTTGGCGCAACGAACAAAGATATTTTATCTCGTGTTATTATTCCATTTATTAAACCTGGGATATTTGCTGGTTTTTTTATGGCATTAACTTACTCATTAGATGATTTTGCGGTTACTTTTTTCGTTACAGGAAATGGTTTCAGCACTCTTTCTGTTGAAATTTATTCAATGGCACGTGCTGGTATAACTTTAACGATTAATGCACTATCCGGTATCATCTTTGTTGTAACTTTATTGCTTGTTGTTGGTTATTACTTTATTAGCCAGCGTGGGAAAAACCCTGTCGGAATGGGGGTTAGAAAATGAAAGAGATTATAAGAGCTACCATTGCTATTATTGTAGTATGTGCTCTACTATTTTTTGTAAATGACTATTTAAACAAAAGTTCTGGAAACGCTGGAAATGATACAGTTACTATTTATAACTGGGGAGAATATATTGATCCCGAGTTAATTGCACAATTTGAGGATGAATCCGGATATAGAGTAGTATATGAAACATTCGATTCCAATGAAGCGATGATGACTAAGATCGAACAGGGTGGAACTTCCTACGATATCGCCGTCCCTTCCGAATATGCAATTGAAAAAATGAAAGAAAATAATTTACTATTACCAATTGATCATTCCAAAATACCGAATCTAGAAAATATTGATCCATATTTTTTAGACCTGTCCTTTGATCCTAAAAATGAATTCTCTATTCCTTATTTTTGGGGAACTGTAGGAATCGTTTATAATCCAACCTTGCTCGATGGACAAACCTTTGATAGTTGGGAAGCTCTTTGGGATTCATCTTTAAAAGGACAAATACTATTAGTTGATGGTGCCCGTGAAGTTATTGGAATGGGCCTGAATAGTTTAGGCTATTCATTAAACTCAACAAACGTTAGCGAGTTGCAAGAAGCTACCGATAAGTTGAAAAAACTTACACCTAATGTAAAAGCTATTATCGGAGACGAAGTAACTCAACTAATGGTTAATGAGGAAGCAGCTGTGGCACTAACTTGGTCAGGACAAGCAGCTGATATGATGTGGGAAAATGAAGAACTTGACTATGCTGTACCACAAGAAGGTTCAAATTTATGGTTCGATAATATGGTTATACCGAAAACCGCAGCTAATATAGAAGGAGCTCATGCATTTATCAACTTTATGTTAGATGTTGAAGTTGCCGCTCAAAATGCAGACTACGTGGGTTATTCAACACCCAACCTAGCAGCAGTTGATATAATGGATGAAGAAGTCACTTCGGATGAGCGTTTCTATCCTCCAGAGGAACAGCGAGATAATCTTGAAGTATATAATAATCTTGGGCTTGAAATGCTTGGTAAATACAATGAATTATTTTTAGAGTTTAAAATGAGTGCAAACTGATACCTAGAGCCGTCTTTTGTAGACGGTCCTAGGTTTTTAATTGTCTTAATAAAAAGTAAATAATTATTCGTGATGCGAAAGTTTTTATTATGCTAAGAATGTGATAGAATCGATAGACGCAGTTAAGAATTTTTAAGAGAGTAGGATATATATGTCAACAAAGAAATCATCTCATTTTGCCCTTTACATATTAATGTTCAATATGTTTATCGCGATGGCAGGTATTGGGTTAGTTATTCCTGTAATGCCTCAATACTTAGAAACTTTTGGTGTTGCTGGCCAAGCACTTGGATTGATTATAGCTTCCTTTGCTTTAGGTCAGTTTTTATTTTCTCCTTTAGCAGGGGATTTATCGGATACATTAGGACGTAAAAAACTAATTATGGTAGGACTAGTTATCTTTTCTGCGTCACAATTATGGTTTGGATTAGCAACCCATGAATGGATGCTTTATGTTGCACGATTTGTTACCGGAATTGGAGGAGCATTTTTAATTCCAGCAACAATGGCATTTGTTGCTGATATAACCTCCATTGAAGAACGTGGAAAAGGAATGGGATTACTTGGGGCTTCGATGTCTCTAGGATTTATGATAGGACCTGCAATAGGTGGATTTTTAGCAAGTGTTAGCTTATCATTCCCATTTTTTATGGCTTCCCTTGCAGCAATCCTTTCTGCAATTATCTCTTTAATCATTTTGCCAGATATTAAAAATGCTGTTGCAGAAATTCCACCAGAAAAAAAAGCTCGAGAAAATATATTGACTCAAATGAAAAACTCAGTCAAAACTCCGTATTTTATGATGCTAATAATTATCTTTGTTTTCACATTTGGTATATCCAATTTCCAGACAACCTTCTCTTTATATGTAGATCATAAATACAACTATACACCAAAAGATATCGCTGTTGTTTTAACAGTTGGTGGGTTCATTGGGGTAATTGTTCAAACACTTGTCGTAGAGAGATTATTTAAACGTTTTGGCGAATTAAATGTTATCTTAGTCAATTTAGTTGTTGCCGCTTTAGCGCTATTGTTGTTCTTCTTTGTGAATAGTTTCTGGCTTGTATTAGTAGCAGCATCTATATTCTCTACTGCAACTACACTTATTCGCCCAGCAGTAAACACGGTTGTTTCTAAACTTGCAGGGAATGAACAAGGTTTTGCAGCAGGTATGAATAATGCCTATATGAGTTTAGGAAGTATGATTGGTCCAGCACTTGCAGGAATGTTTTTTGATATAAACATGAACTTACCATTTATTGTAGGAACAATTATTTTGCTTTTCTCATGGGGACTAACGCTTATTTGGATAAGAAGAAAAAAACCTATAATTTAAAAAGTGCTAATCGCGCCTTATAAATACCGCGGGATTATTTTGAAGGATGATCGTGAGTGCCATTACAATCACCCCTTCTTTTTTTGTAGTCTTGTAGTAAAAAAAGCCGAGGGAAGTGACAAAGTCACTTCCCTCGGCTTTTTTGGCTTCTCTTGCAACCTGTGAATAATTTTTTATCGTTTCTTTTTCTCTTTTACAAGTTTTTCAACATTACTTGTAGAAGTCACGCTCGGAATTCTTTCTTTTCGTTTCATTTTAAAGATGGGTGCGATTAGTTGGCTAAAACCAAACCTTCTAATCGTTATATCCATAAAAAACAATATAATGGCAGCAAGTACAAGCATTTGTTGGATAGATTGCTTTTCAGAGCTTTTTATCTCCATAGGTCGAAATGCTTCGGATGCTTCTGTAAGCATCTTGCCTCCTGTTTGACTTGCAATTTGCTCCAACAAATTTGAATTTGCCTTTTGTACCTTATATTCTTCACTATATGGGATAGATATACCTGCTTGATATACAGCATCTTGTTCGTTTGAAACGCGGAAAAATACAAGACCAGGATCACTATCTACTTTCACTCGTGACTTTCCAGGTGCTATTGGCTCTGATGTAACGGGTAATTCTTCTCCTTTTTCATTGACTGCAGTTACTTCAATAAATGAAGACTTTCCAGATGGATCAGTTACACTATAGCTACCGTCACTTGATTTTTGAATCGTGAATGGCACTTCACTATATGCAGGCAATATTCGAGAAACTGCTGTATTCCAAAAATCACTCCAATTATTCCATCTTGCAAAATCACCACTCCACTCTCCTGTAGAATCAGAAGTAAAAGCAATTGTTCTACCCAACCCATACATCCATTCTGCTAGTACTGGATCTTCTTTTTCACTTTCTGCAATGATTGACGCAGTTTGCTTAGGAGTGGTCGCAATATAGGCATTCATTTGTGGAACACCATTAGCAAATAAACTCGTCCATGCTACATCCCCATAAATGATTGGATAGAATGGATTATCTTCAATATATGTGCGGGAAATCATTGCGGTTTCTGTAGACATGATGGCAGGAATAGTTGATTCATCTGCTACATCATAGAAGGAACCTCCACCCAATTCTGCAATACTTTCCAATAAAGCTCTATCTGCATCCTGTCCAACTGCAACAGTGGATACTGTAATTAAATCATTCGTGCCTTCTTCGATTAATGACTCGTAATCACTCCTAGTAGCTGACTGTCCGTCTGTTAATAAAATGATATGCTTTCTTTGTAGTTTTAAAGGAGATAGACGTTCATAAGCTAATGCTAAACTCGAATATATTTCTGTGCCCCCTCCTACTCCTACAGATAAAATAGTATCTAATGCCTCATCTTTATTTTCAAGAGGTGCTGTCTCAATAATTTCCCAAGGACGATCATCGAAGGCTATAAATCCAAGGGTATCTCCTTCTCGTAGCATTTCAACTGAACGGGCAGCTGCCTCTTTCGCATACTCGAATTTAGAGCCGCTCATACTTCCGGAACGATCCATAACAATTACTAAACCAAGTGAAGGCATTTGATGTTTACCTTTAATCTCCATCTCCACAGGAAGTAACTTTTCAATCGGAGTTTTAAAATATCCACCTAATCCAAAGCTATTTTTACCTCCAACCATCATAAACCCAACACCGAAGTTCTTCACTGCCTGTTCGATGACTGTCATTTTTTGCTCTCCTACCACATGACCTGGAACATTATCAAAAATAATAGCATCATACGCTAAATAATTGGATAAATCGAATGGAAGCTCGGTAGCATCAATTACGTCCGTCTGGATAGCCGCCTGATCGATAACTGTTGCAATATTAGAGTTACTTCTTTCATGTGTCACGATTAATAGTTGAGGTGAGCTTTCAACATTCGTGACACTTGTCAGTTTATTGTTTTCAATTAAACCATCACCAGCAACTACTACTTGAACTTCATATTTAAGAAGACCTTCCCCAGTAGAAGAATTTCTAAAAGTAAACGTATTTGTTCCTTGTTCTACCGTTATTTGCTGACGTGATACTAACTGATCATTTTGATAAAGCAGTATTTCACCTTCGGTATGAGTAGTGGCTTCTAATTGGACATTTAACTGTTGTTGCTCTCCTTCAAACGCAATGGGTGGTGTTTCAAATGAAGTGATTGCAACATCTTCTGAAGCTATCCTATCCAATTTAACAACATCAATTGTCACATTTCCTCCAGCAATTTTAACTAACTCATCGGTAAGAGAACCTGTAGTTTCCAGTCCATCCGTGAAAAGAACAATACGTGTAGCTTTGTTGGGCTCCACAATACCCGTAGATAGTTGTAATGCTCTTGCGATATCTGTATTACCTGGCTCCTTCATTGGAGCAAAAACAGGTAAATTTACTTCACCACTCGTTAATGCAACTTCAGATTGAAAGTCTTCCGCAAATGTATATATACCTACAAGATGAGTATCCATTTGAGAAGTTAAGCTTTTTTCAATCCATTCAGCCACTTGTTGATCGGTTCCTTGAACAGATTTCGAACGATCGACTAAAAACAAAACTTGCTCCTCTTTAATAGGCAATAATAGATAAGGATTTGTTAACCCTAGGATTAAACAAAAAATAGCAAGTAGACGTATAAAAAATACTACTTTTGCTTCTTTCCGGAAAGCCTTTTTATCTCTCCTCCATGTCCAAATAAAGTAACTCAAAATCGGAATAAATAATAGCAGCCATAGTGGTTGATCAACTCGTAAATCCACGTCGTCTTTGCACCTCCCACTCAATGACAAACAGTAACAATAAAACAATTAATAGATAAGGAACAAATGAATGCTGACTATAGTTTTCCTTCGATTCTACTTTTTGTCCGCTTAAAGTATAAGTTGTTCCTTTTTGAATTTCTTTTTCTTTTTGAGATAGAGCAACAGCAATATTTTTTTCTAATTCATTCGAACGGAGTACATATAATCCGGGTTTCTTTGGTGCAATAAATGCACCCCCGTTTTCAATGGAGTATTCATACTCATCATCTATCGTGTAAAGTTCCCACTCATTAGTGGCACTTCCAAGCGACAAGGCTTTGCGTTCGTTTGGTGAAAACGTTCCTAAATAAGCATTCCCAGCAGAGAGCTGCTCTTTGACACTCCACATAAATAGAGGAAACGATGGACTTAATGGCCAATCAGTCATTTGGATATCAGAAAGGACAACAATATCTCCTCTTGGAGAAACTTGAATAAATGGCTCTTCTCCCGCTGTTGCAATAGTTGTATATCCTTCTATCGGTGGATAAACACTATTTACATAAATATCCGATAGATTAGCAAAAGAAAAAAGTGGGTGTTCCGATGTTTGTACAACACCATTTACTTCTATAGGTGCAGTGTCATTTCTACCAATAAAAAAGGATGGAAATTCTAATTGATCTATTAATCCAAATTGATTTGTTACGACTATGCCTTCTTCTTTTAACAACCCTATCTGTTCGGGAGGTAAACTACTCACTTCTATATCTAATGATTGAAAAGCAGTTCGAACAAGTGAATGCATAGAACTATCAATAAATACCTTTGAAAATTGGTCTTGCAAAAAGATATTCATGGAATTATCCAGTACATATTGATCCTTTACATTTAGGCTTGCTGTTAATAGTGTAGATTCTATTAGTTCATTAAATGATAAAGTGATTGTTTCATTTGGTGGTATTGTAATATTTTCTTTAACAAGTTCTTTATTTTCATTTGACAGTGTCAGTACAGTTACTTTTTCTTTATTTGACTGATTTTCAACTTGGATTAAAGCGGAGATGCCAGTATTTGTTTTCGTAGCTCCAAATCTCTTTAAAGATATATTCGATACGTCCTTTGTTTGTCCAACTACATTCCAACTAACTTGCTCATATTGTAGAGGCAACGACTGTTTGTCTAGTTTATCGGTAAAAATGTAAACTGAAGTAGCCTTGTTTTGGAAAAAGGATTGAGCAAAGTCTAATGACTTCGACATACTTTCTTCTTCATAGCTTACTTCTAGATCGTTTATAGTATTTTTAATTTGATTCAAGTTCGTTTCTTGGCGAGCAATAACTTTCGGTTGGTTTCCTGTAGTTATTATTGTTAACGGTTTACCTGAAAGTTGCTCCACAAGTGATAGCATATCCTTTTTATGTTGCTCGAAAAGAGATGTACCATTTGTGTTCACTTCCATTGTTGCAGATGTGTCCACAATAAACAAAGCTTGTTCCCCAACCAATGCTTTTGTTTTCCAAAACGGTTGTATTAAAGCTATAACTAATAAAATCATTGCTAACATTTGCAAATAAAATAAAGCATTTCGTTGTAAATGCTTCAAGTAAGGAGAAGCCTTTGTTTCTTTCATGACTTCTTTCCAAAAGAGTGTGGATGAAACAGTTTGTTTCGTATATTTTTTACGAAAGAAGTAATAAAGTAAAACAGCTAAAGGAAAGATAACTGTCCATAAAAAACCTAACTGATTAAACCCCAAAAATTTTCACCTCACTGTACCCAATTTGCACGTAATAGCTGATGAAACATCGTATGAGAAATACCATCTTCCGTATTTACCTGAAGCAGTTTTGCCCCAAATTTTCTACATAACAACTCTAGACTCTGCTGATGTAATTTTCTTTCTCGTTCATATGCTTCCAATACGCTTGAAGACATAGATATATTTAATGGATGAGTTGTCTCCACATCCTCTAATTGCACATCTCCTGTATAGGCTGGTGTAAGTTCGTCTTTCGTTACTACTTGTAAAATACGTATATCTCCTGCAAACTTAGGTAATTTATGGAGCAATTTCTCCCAGGATTCTATGGTTTCTAAGCAATCCGAAATAATAAAAAGTACAGTACTGTCCTTTGGCAGAAAAGAAATGACATTGTCAGTGAACGACTTTGTCATCATGGGTTCATTTAAATCAGAAATTATTTGAGTAAAAGCCTTTCGATAAGTTGCCCCTTTTCTTCTAAATGGAGGTTTCTTTTCATTTGTTACTGCCGTGAAAGATAACCGATCATCACGCTGCAAAACAAGCATTCCAATTGATAGTGCAAGTTGTTTAGCAAACGTCCATTTCATTTTATCCCCCATAGATTTGGTAGAATCAAGTAATATATGTACTCGCATTTCTTGTTCATCTAGAAATCTTTTAATAAAATACTTATCCGTTCGAGCATATACATTCCAATCAATTTGACGTACATCATCACCAGGAGTATACTCTCTGAAATCTGAAAAATCGAGAGAAGCCCCAAATCGTTGGGAGCGATGTGAACCCTTATGTTGCCCTCGTAGCTTGGATTTAGTTGATATGGAAAGCCTACTCAGTTTACCAGCCCAATCTTTCGGCACTAATGGCTCATTACTCATATTGTTTGTCCTTGTTTAATAGTTTGTAAAATCAAGTCCACCAGTTCGTCCGCTGTTTTGCCTTCTGCTTCCCCTTCGTAATTTAATAATAAACGATGTCTTAGAACCGGTCTTGCAACTGATTTAATATCCGCGATAGACACATGAAAACGTCCAGCAACTAGCGCACGTGCTTTTGCTAGTTTTATCAGACTTTGTAGACCACGTGGTCCACTTCCATACTGAACATATTGTGCAATTTCCGGGACAACTGAAGATTCCGGATGGGTCGCTGCGATAATATCAACTGCATATTCAAGCATATCATCTGCGATTAAAACTTCTTTCACCATTTGTTGTGCATAAACAATATCTTTTGCATTCATTATTTTGTTTAATTCAATAGAATGACCACCTGTTGTCCGTTTTGTAATTTCAATAAGTTCCGCTTTTGTTGGATACGAAACAAGAATTTTGCAAAGAAAACGATCCATTTGAGCCTCTGGTAAAGGATATGTTCCTTCCATTTCTATGGGGTTTTGAGTTGCTAGAACAAAGAAAGGTCGATTCATGAGTTTTGTATCTCCCAGTATAGTCACGGTTTTTTCTCCCATTGCTTCTAAGAGGGCACTTTGCGTTTTTGGTGTAGCTCGGTTAATTTCATCTGCCAACACCATTTGACTAAATATTGGGCCTTTTTGAAAGGTGAATTGCTGCTTTCCATTTTCTAAGCGTTCAATCATACTTGTTCCCGTAATATCAGATGGCATTAAATCTGGTGTAAATTGAATTCGAGAAAAAGATAAATCTAGTACTTCAGAAATTGTTCTAATGAGCATTGTTTTACCTAGACCAGGTAGCCCCTCTAAGAGAGCATGACCATCAGCTAAGACACAATAAATTGCAAACTCAACAGCTTCCCTTTGCCCCACAATAAATTGACCTATTTCCGTCTTAACTTCTTCTAAACGTTTACTCATATTTTCATAATCTTCTGTAGTAAAAGTCATAAGCATCCTCCATTAATCACTATTTTCAACTGTAGAGAAATAATCTTGAACAATACGTTGTAAATCAGACGGTAGCTGCATTCTTTCTGAGCTTTTCAAATATGAATCCGAGTATTCATTGAGAACTTCTTCATAGGGTTTAACTGAACCTCGAGTTACTGGAACCTCTCCCGGCTGTTCACTTGCAGATTCACCTTCACCAAGATTCCCCCCATCTACACTAGTTTCCCCTGTTCCCCCTATCCTTGAAGGAATGGATAGAAGGTCTCGCCTACCTGAACCTTTACCTGCACCAGAGCCTTGACCCTGGCCTTGACCTTGACCCTGACCTTGACCCTGACCTTGGCCCTGACCTTGACCCTGACCTTGACCTTGGCCCTGACCTTGACCCTGACCTTGGCCTTGGCCTTGCCCTTTACCTTTGCCCTGGTCTTGCCCAGTTTGGCCGGTACCTTTATTTTCTTTGGTTCCTTCATGCATCTTGTCGCTATCCCCTGATTTTCCAGACTGAGTCGTACCATTGCTTTTTGAACTTGAGTTACCTTGAGCTATTTCACTTGGGTTAAAAGGGAATGTTTTGCCCATCTTACTTAAAGCGGTTTGGGTAGTTGCAGCGCTTTTTGCTAGTGAAATATTTACCTCTTCCAAAGAAGCAAGCTCCTTTTGCTCTTCTGGTGATAGAGATGTTTCTGATGATTCCTCTTCTTTTGAAAGCTCCTTCTTTTTCTCTAGTTTTTGTTCTTTTAAAGCCAATTCTTTTTGTTTTTTCACTACTTCACGCAATGCTTCTTCCGCTGTTTCTACTTCCTTCAATTTTTCTTTTAGTTCTTTCAAATCTTTTTTCACGGACTTCGCCAGTTCTTTTTTCTCTAATTTTTCAACTTCCTTTTTCATGTCATTTACAACCTGATCTTCCTTTTCTATATCCTTCGCTTCTAACTGTGTTGCAGAAGGAAATGCATATAGAACTAAAGCAATTGCAAATGCAAGAACGAATCCAGTTATCCATTTAGGTTGAATATAAAATTTTTTTCGTTTCTTAAATTCTTCCAAAGCTTCTTTACTAACCTTATCTGCTTTATTAATAAGCTCTATAATGAGAATATTTTTCTCTTGAAGAAATGATAAAGCAGTAATCAAAATATTATCGGGAAAATACGAATCGAGCCTTTCTAATGCTTCCTTTATCGTCGGTCTTTTCCAAAATGCGTATAAAAATACTGTAAGGAAAGCAATGATTCCAACAATAATAGTTATACGTATATAATATGGAAAGACAAATAATCGAGAAACAAGTAGAATAGCCACAGCAGATGTAAATCCACAAAACAATGCAACTTGTAACAGTCTCGTATAATGCTCTAATGAAAGGTTTCGTCTAGCTTTACGGACTAAACGCATAAGCTTTAGTTGGCTATTCATTCAAAGGTCCTCCCTATTTTGATCGTTTCATATTAACACGTAATTTCTTCACTGCGATAAGGAGAGCTAATATTGTGATTACTACATAGAAAATGGAGTAACCCGCCCATATTGGAAACTCGATCTTTGTTGCTTCCGTTATAAAGCTATCCGATCCAGGTGTAATAAGTGTAAGCATTAATACCACTGGATTAATACTTGCAAAAAAATGACCGATTGGCGAGGAAGACAATGTACCAGTAGCCATACTATTCATTCCTGTAATGACAAGATAGATAAAACCAGTAACCGCCGTTAAAAAAATCATTGTCCCATAGGTTGCAATCATCGCTACAATTGTTTTTCGAATAATCGTAGAAAACATGATTCCTATTCCACCTATTGCAATCATGGTAAGAAAGTAAAATAAGAAAATAATTCCTAATTGCCCTGGAGAAACTCCTCCAAAAAGAAATACTAAACTATAAATTGGTAACCCCGCTAAGACCATTAAGAGAAGAAAGGCAATGGACGATGTTAGCTTCCCAAGTATAATTTGTAAGGAAGTCTGAGAAGTTGTTAATAATATATTCAACGTTTGTTTCTCTCGCTCTGTACTAATTGCCCCTGCTGTTAGTCCAGGGGTAATAAATAGAATTAGCCCTAACTGGATATACGTTAGCATGGAAAAAAGAAAGAAGCTTTCCTCGGGACGAAAATAACCTGTACCTGTAAAAGAAGTAGTTAGCATTATAAACCCAAATACAAAAATACACATCGCTATTAAGTAAAATAGTATTCCAATAAAACTTTTAAGTGTACGAAAGCGCAATTTTATCTCTTTAACTAATACTGGATTAGAAAAGGCCTGCTTCATTCTATTTCACCCCTTTCGTGATTTCCATAAAGACATCTTCCAGATCTGTTTCGGTTTCTGAGAAAGAAATAATTCTCAGATTATAATCCAACGCTTTTTTCAGTAAATTAATTTGATCCTCTTCTGTACCTTTATAAAGGAACGTTAAACAATTCTTCTCCGTTAGCAGTTCCACTTTGGAAGCGAAAGGATCCTCTTCAAAAAAGGAAGCTGCATGTTCAAGTAAACCTTTTACTTTAACCGTGATTTGTCTTTCACCAGCAAGCTGTGCTTGTATGTCAGCTACAGATCCGTGGGCAATCAGTTTTCCTCCATCGATAACCCCAATTTCATCACACATTTCTGCGAGCTCAGGTAAAATATGTGATGAAATTAATATTGTTTTTCCCATCCCTTTTAACTGTCTTAAAATATCTCTCATTTCCACGCGTGCACGTGGGTCTAGTCCGGATGCCGGCTCATCCAATATCAAAACTTTAGGATCATGGATAAGTGCTCTTGCCAAACATAATCGTTGCTTCATACCCCGTGATAGTAGGTCCACATATTCATAGCGCTTATGTGATAAATTAACGAGCTCCAGCAATTGTGGAATTAATGTTTTTCTTTCAGCGTCTGATAATCCGTAGCTAGCACCATAAAAGTCTAAGTATTCGTTTGCTTTTAACTGATCATAAACTCCAAAAAAGTCAGGCATATAACCAATTTGTTTTCTCACTTCATGTGCTTCTGTCTTTACACTTTTGCCATTAACAAAAGCATCTCCAGAAGTCGGTTGTAATAACGTTGCCAAAATAGAGAAAGTAGTAGACTTTCCTGCACCATTCGCACCAACAAACCCAAATACTGTGCCTTCGTCTAAAGTAAGATTTAAGTCATTTAATGCATAATAGGAGCCATATTTTTTCGTTAATCCTTTAATCTCAATCATTGCTTAACCTCCCCTTTAAGACGAACTTCTGGAAGTCTTGAATAGGTATCACCTTGAATTGCTTTTTTATGGAGTTTGTAATGAACTTCCCCATTATTATTAATATAGTTTTGAATACTTTCATTTACTGTATATCTACTTTCATCAACAGGTTCATATGCTTGAGTTTCATTATTCCAAATTTCTATTGTTTGAGAATTTCGATCTGTATTTGCTATTTGGAGTTGCGTCCACAATACTTTATCCGTTGGGAGAGTGTCTGGTACTTTCCAATAGACATTATATTCACCGTCTTGTAAATGCCACTCCAAATTACTGTTTGCAACCGGTTCCATATACTTCCCATATTGCTCTGTGTTGACATTCACTGTGAACGTGTTTGCTGGTAATACAAATTCTCCTGCGAATATTGTTTCTGCTTTAAAAGGTTGTATGATTAAATGAAGTGCAGACATTTCTACCTTTTTATTCTTTAATTCTACTGGTAATAAATTATCTTCCGAAAAAGCAGTTATTGCTGGATTGGTACCTAGTTGACTAAACATTTGGCTAGTAGAAAATAATGATTGTTTTCTTTGCTCTGATAAGTCGCTATTATTCATTCCTGGCATACCAAAATTTCTATTAATATATGGATTAGAAGTTGGAGTCAACATGACATTACCTAATTCTTTATTTACGTCTATTTTTTCTCCAGGTTGAAGATCCCCTAATTTAATTAATTTACTTCCAGACCAAACCGACACTTCTTTAAGAGCAAAAGGAAAATTATTTTGAATAGTCCCTATTAATTTACTTGACTCTACACTTAAATCTACTCCAAAATTACCTACATCTTGTAATTGTGTATTTCCAAAAAATGTCGAAACAGACCAATACCCTACATCGCGAAATGTCAGTTGATTATTTGTCGCATGTTTCTCTAAGATGACTTCTTCATGCACTTTTGAAGAGCGCCCAGTAAAGGAGTTCATAGTTCTTTGTGCAATCATAGTTGTAGACGATGGGGCTGTAAATGTAAATTCTCCACTCTTATTGCTTAATAAAGATTCCGCATAATAACCATTCAAGCTATTATCTTCGTTAACATATAAAAAAGAAGATTGTTGAACTTGCGGACGTGCAATTCGGTCTCTCGCACCATAACCAAATATAGCTGCTGATGCAATAATGGCAGTAAGAGGAATTATTCCCCATGCGTACTCTCTTTTGTCTTTTCTTTTCAGTAAAATATATAAAAGTGGTCCGACTAAAATCATATAAACGACAACAATACCAATCATTAATGGAGTTGAAACTTTAAACGAACTAAACAAAGAATTAGTACTACCTAATTCATAAACAAGTTGATCCTTACTGTTGTAACCATACATACTCGAATTCTTCTGTACTTTTACAGACTGTAAAACAGTAGTCATTAAGTCGCTATATGCAGGGTCTTTTGATAATGGTTCATCACCAAGAGAAAAAGTCGTTTGAATAATTGAGCCACTACCTACTGTTTTCTTTGCAGCAATTGGAGTACCATCTAAGTTTAATAGCTCAACGGCACCCTCATTTAAAGAAGCCTTATAAACTTTTAAATCATTTGATAATTTATTATTTGCTGTTAACGGACTAACTTTTTCTGCTGATATAGATACTGTACTTGCTTGAAGATTTAATGGTAAATAACTTCCTAACATTCCAAGCTCCGCTGTTGTATTATCAGAAGCTCCAACAATAACATTACCACCAGCACTTACATAGTCTAAAATTGACTGTTGTTGCTGTTCTTCTAAATCTGCTAGAACAAATTCATCGATGACAATATAATCCGCCATTTCCCAAGCCGCTGCTTCAGATGGCAACGTAAAGTTACTTAATTGTCCAATATGAACGACCTCACCACTTAATTGTGCTTGTTGCTTGATTTGACTAAGTACTTTTAGACGATCTGCACTGTTTGTTAATGTAAAATAAAAGTTACTTGCTGGATCATTAAAGCTCACTCTTAAATTTTTGGTTCCTTTAAAATCGATTGACTTTCCCTTTTCCCAACCACCTTCAAAGAAATGTATTAATTGTGCGTTAGACCCTTGATACATATAATCTTCTGTTAATCCCGATGCTGCTACTTGGATAGTCTTTGTCTCTCCGGCTCCAATCTCAAAAGGGATTGCTTGGGCATTTCCTAGGTTGTAGGATTCAAGTATGTCCAAAACAATATCCCCGGAAAATGAATCCCCTTTATTCTCAACAGTAATGGTAATAGGTAATCCTTCCCCATATTTTGCTTTGCCATTAAAACCTGCAGTTGCTTTTACTTGTAGGTTAGGAGCTGCCAAGGCATTAATCGTTGGAAATAATGATAAGTATATAAAAAGTGCTGATATTACCAACGCAAACTTTCGGATAAGCATACTTTGTCCCCCTTTTTCTTTATATGTATTAGTACGTTAATTACAGATAGAAGTTCCTTTATAAAAGAAGCCTCTATTTATCTAATACTGTGATTATTAAATAGTAGGCTTTTTTTACTTATGTGAGGGATTTTATAGCTTAATAAAAATGTGTTTTTTGACTTTCAATTGTATCTGACATGTTGAAAAATGTTCAAATAATTCAGAACAATAATTGTAATTTTCGATTAATGGCTTTGAAAAGATTGATTTATCATCCATATAGGTTGGTATATAAAAAGCTCCTGCGTTAGTTTAAGTGTAACATTTTACAATAAATTTCTGAGACCTACTTGATGTTTTGAATAAAAAATAGACCATCGAAATGGGTAGTGACCCCTTAAAGTTAGAGTTTTATTTATGCAGCTAATTGGCTGGCATGAGTTCGGTATTTTACCGGACTCATGCCGGCCAGTTTTTGTTTAATTCGATCGTTATTATAGTAATCGATATAC
>NZ_JBAWSY010000029.1:0-25899 GCF_037104765.1 Psychrobacillus mangrovi
ATTTCCCATTACGCAAGTAAGTAAGATCCCTCAAAGACGATGAGGTAGATAGGTTCGGGGTGGAAGCGTGGCGACACGTGCAGCTGACGAATACTAATCGATCGAGGACTTAACCAAATATGAATTTGCGAGCACCAATGTCTTTTATCCAGTTTTGAAAGAATATAGAAATTTTATCGGAAAACTATTGATATAATCTCTAGTTATGGTATAATTAATCTTGTCTTTCAAGTTAATATGTCTAGTGATGATGGAGAAGAGGTCACACCCGTTCCCATACCGAACACGGAAGTTAAGCTCTTCATCGCCGATGGTAGTTGGGGGTCTCCCCCTGTGAGAGTAGGAAGTCGCTGGGCGTAATAATATTCCGAAGTAGCTCAGTGGTAGAGCAATCGGCTGTTAACCGATTGGTCGTAGGTTCGAGTCCTACCTTCGGAGCCATTTTTGGAGAGCTGTCCGAGTGGCCGAAGGAGCACGATTGGAAATCGTGTAGGCGGGTAACCCTGTCTCAAGGGTTCAAATCCCTTGCTCTCCGCCAGATATTTTTCTCTCTTACATAATATAGTGGCCCCTTGGTCAAGCGGTTAAGACACCGCCCTTTCACGGCGGTAACACGGGTTCGAATCCCGTAGGGGTCACCATTAAATAATTAACCAGTTTTTTTGGAGGATTAGCTCAGCTGGGAGAGCATCTGCCTTACAAGCAGAGGGTCGGCGGTTCGAGCCCGTCATCCTCCACCATATAAATTATATAGTTGTCGCGGGGTGGAGCAGTTCGGTAGCTCGTCGGGCTCATAACCCGAAGGTCACAGGTTCAAATCCTGTCCCCGCAACCAAATGGTCCCGTGGTGTAGCGGTTAACATGCCTGCCTGTCACGCAGGAGATCGCCGGTTCGATCCCGGTCGGGACCGCCATTTATTATTTAATAAGTTAGAGATTTAGGATAAGCAAGCAGGTCAAGAAAGCAATCGAGTGAAAGAAGGAGCGTATCTAAATACGTGACTGTCTGAACGAGTGCAGCTGACGAAGAGATGCGCAGCTTAGCGTAAATTGATTAGAGATTTGGAATAAGCAAGTAGATCGAGGAAGCAATTGAGTGAAGAAAGGAATGTACTAAAGTACGTGACTGACTGAACGAATGCAGCTGACGAAGAGATACGTAGCTTAGTGCAAATCGAAGAAGGCTCAGTAGCTCAGTCGGTAGAGCAAAGGACTGAAAATCCTTGTGTCGGCGGTTCGATTCCGTCCTGAGCCACCATACTTTTGCCGGAATAGCTCAATTGGTAGAGCAACTGACTTGTAATCAGTAGGTTGAGGGTTCAAGTCCTTTTTCCGGCACCACAATAGTGGAGGGGTAGCGAAGTGGCTAAACGCGGCGGACTGTAAATCCGCTCCTTAGGGTTCGGCGGTTCGAATCCGTCCCCCTCCACCAGTTTTTATATAGGGGCATAGTTTAACGGTAGAATAGAGGTCTCCAAAACCTTTGATGTGGGTTCGATTCCTACTGCCCCTGCCAATTTATAAGTTAACTTTGAATAATGGCGGTTGTGGCGAAGTGGTTAACGCATCGGATTGTGATTCCGACATTCGTGGGTTCAATTCCCATCAGTCGCCCCATATTCCTTTTGAGTTAGCTCTTTTTTTATTTAATAATGGCGATTGTGGCGAAGTGGTTAACGCACCGGATTGTGATTCCGGCATTCGTGGGTTCAATTCCCATCAGTCGCCCCATTGGGGTATAGCCAAGCGGTAAGGCAATGGATTTTGATTCCATCATGCCCTGGTTCGAATCCAGGTACCCCAGTTTTTTGCGGAAGTAGTTCAGTGGTAGAACACCACCTTGCCAAGGTGGGGGTCGCGAGTTCGAACCTCGTCTTCCGCTCCATTACTTAATTTCGGCGGCATAGCCAAGTGGTAAGGCACAGGTCTGCAACACCTTTATCACCGGTTCAAATCCGGTTGCCGCCTCCAATTTTTAAATCACTGCCTAGTATTTATTTGCCGGTGTGGCGGAATTGGCAGACGCGCGGGACTCAAAATCCCGTTCTTTCGAGAGTGTCGGTTCGACCCCGACCACCGGTATACTTTACGAAATATCATGTAAGATTGACTTTTCGTTACTTGCTTATAAATGCTGATGCAACAGCGTTTGTAAGCTTTTTTTATTTTTCTCTTTTAATTCTATTCTTCGATTATATTCGATTAAGTTTAATTTTTTTACACATATTTTACATACATTCTTTCAAATGTTTTGGTTGTTTCTTTTTCATCTTCTTCTCAGAACTCTTTAAATACGTGTGTATAGTCACGCAGAGTTGTTTCAATATCTTTATGGGATAACATTTGGGAATATTCTTAAAAAAGTCATACCTTAATTTAAGGTATGACTTTTTTTATATGCGTATTAAATGATTCCTAGTTCCACTAGTTTAGCAATTTGTGTATCAGATAACTTCACATCATTTTTTAATATTTCAGCAGTGTGCTGGCCTTTTTTAGGACCTAAACTTTTTACTCTACCTGGTGTTTTGGAAAACTTCGCTACTACATTAGGAATCCTCATATCACCAAAATCCTCATCTCGGACAGTAATAAAGGACTCTCGCTGTTTATAATGTGGATCCTCTAATAATTGAGGGATTGTATACATAGGTCCAACTACAGCACCAGTTGAATTGAATATTTCAACTACTTGTTCATACGTGTGCTTACTAATCCATTCGCTAATAATTTCATCTAATTCCTTGACGTTCTGTAATCGTGCTTTATTATTTATGAATTTAGGATTTCTAATTAATTCTTCACGATTAATGGCTCTAAAAATATTTTCTGTTATCGACTGTGAGGAACCTGATAGGGCAACCCAAGTGAGATCCTTCGTTAAATAAGCATTTCTAGGTGCAGTTTGTAAACTGCTATTGCCAATTGGTTGAGGAATAATTCCCAATTGATCGTAGGCTGTGATCTGCGGTTCCAACAATCTCATTAAAGGTTCATACAAATTAATATCGATCTGTTGCCCTTCATTCAAGCCATTTTTGATTTGCCCATACAGAGCAATCATGATAGATAAAGCACCAAAAATACTTGATACACCATCTGCTAATGCCATACCAGGTAAAGTAGGGGATCCGTCTTTTACCCCATTTAATGAAGCGAAGCCACTCATTGCTTCAGCGACCGTACCAAACCCACCCCTTTTAGCATAAGGTCCTTCTTGACCAAAACCAGAGGTACGAAGGACTATTATACATGGATTTGCTTCTAAAAGGGTTTCCCAGCTCAATCCCCATTTATCCAGTGTACCAGGTCTAAAATTTTCAACCAATACGTCTGTCTTAGAAACTAGTTTCAGAAAAATTTCTTTTCCTTCAGAGGAATTTAAATTTAGCGTCATGCCTCTTTTATTACGATTTAAAGTTTTCCAAAAAATACTTTCGCCATTTTTTTGTGCTCCATATTTTCTAGCATGATCCCCATATTGAGGATGCTCTACTTTAATAACATCTGCACCAAAGTCTGCTAAGAAAGTACTTGCCCATGGCGCAGCTAACATGGTAGAAATATCTAATACTTTTAGCTCTTTTAATGGCAAGTTATTTTCAGTCATATGTTTTGACCTCCAATATAAGATTTTCGGCAGATTTCCTTATATTGCTCATATTGAAGAATTTGTTCATATGTACTAATTAAATTTTTTGCTTGTTCATAATGAGGAATATCCACCATTTTTTCTTTGAATCGGATAGCGGACTTCCCGTTTTGTTGAGCTTCATCAAATACTTTAATTAATTCGTGGGCTTCAGAGATACTTTTTTCAGAAGGAGAAAAAGCCTTGTTTAAAACTTCTACGTTTGAAGGATGGATACAGCTTGTACCAACAAAGCCATGTTCGTAAGCTAAAAGGGCGCTACTTTCAACTTCTTCTAAATTTGTAAAGTCAGCAATGCTAGACATCAATCCCATTGGAAGAACTCCAAATGCGTGTGCCGCTATACAAATTTGCATTCGAATATTTAATAAAGCTATTTTAGTTGATTCGCCCATTATTAAATCAACGTCTTTAGCAAAATCTTCAGCTCCTAGAGACACCGTATCAATTCTTTTACTACTACATAAAATACTATTTAAATTAAGAAGACCTTTAGCAGTTTCAATTAAAATAGAAATTTTAAAGTGACCATCTGATAGTTGCAATTTTTTCTCATAAGCTGACAACAATTCATCAATCTCCACTACTTGTTCAGCTTTTTCTATTTTTGGTACGTATATCCCTGTTAGTGGTGGTGAGATAGAGGCATCAATATCTTCTTTTAAAAGTTGAGTATTATTATTCACACGTACATATATAGAGCTGCCACCTTGATTAGCAATTTCAATTTTCTTCTTTAAATCCCTTCTTGCTAGTAGTTTTTGAGAAGAGGGAACACTATCTTCTAAGTCTAATACAATAATATCTGCATTTCTTAACGGCGCTTTATCGATAAATTTCATATTATTAGCTGGCATAACTAATCTTGAACGTTTTAACTTTAACAAATGATCACTTCCTAATTGTTTACGTTAAATTAAGTCTAACTTTAATGTTTCTAAAGTGGTTTTTTACTGCCTCTTTACATAATTCAACGTCTCTTTTCTTAATTGCATTTAATATTTCCCAGTGTTCTTCGTGTGCCTCTTGATAATTAGAATGAATCATAAAATTCTTTTCTCGAATTTCTTGGATAAGTTTCATATTTAATTTTATGAAATTTTCTAATACTCTATTTTGACAAGCAGCCGTAATGGATAAATGAAAATAAAAATCGTAGCTTAAATCACTCAAATTATCTGCCTGATTTTTTAATAGCACTTCCAATTCTTCAATATCATCATCAGAAATTCTTTCACATACTAGCTCGCACATACCTACTTCTAATAATTCGCGTGCCTCCAAAAGTTCAAGAATTTCTGCTTTTTTAAGTTGTTCCATTATGTCATCTTCTGTTGAATTAAGTTGTTCAATCGGCTTCATTAAAACACGTCCGCCACCTTGACGTGTTTTAATGATATTTTTGGATTCCAAAATACGAAAAGCATCTCTTAAAGTTCCTCGACTTACACCTAATTCTTCTGCAAGCTGTCTTTCCGCTGGAATACGTTCACCAACAGAAAATCTTCCTTCCTTAATTCCTTGCTGAATGTAAGTTATTACTTGTTCGTATAAACGATGATAAAGTATTTTCATATTTCTTCCTCCTAATATAAGTAAAAGAATAATATGCAAGTTGGGGAATTTGAATAATTACGTTGCTTCGATTTGAAGATCTTCCAATTCTTCCTCTGATAGGACATTGAATGAACGATTTTTAAGAACTTGAATGAAGAATCCAAGTACTCCCGCAATTGCACTGCAAACAAACGCAGGAGTTGCAAAGTTATTATTCACTATTACAATTAAATTTCCATTTTGCATAATTAATCCTAGTAATTGTGTGGCAACAATTATAACACCTAGCAACAAAAATGATAATAAAGAAATAATAAAGATTTTGTCTAATACTTTTAACATTTTTTCAACTCCCTTTTAAATAGGTATTGGTAATATTTCAAGTGCAATTAAGAAGCCTATTATGAAAATTGGAATTACATAATAGGCAATGAGTGGTGCAAATGTCTTTCCAGGCTCTGCTCCAGCAATACCTGATGCAATGAATATCGGAGCAGAAGATGGGGGAGAAGCTCCCTCAGTAGATGCAAACATTAAGATAGCAACAACGGCTACTGTTGGATTTACCCCTGCAGACACTAAAGCTGAAAAGGCAACGAGTCCAATCGCAGTAAGTGTAGCTGTACCTGATAGTGGGCCTGCCACTAAAACAATTAATATACCAACAACTAAAATTACTAACCAATTTGGCATATTTAATGACGTCATGATTGAAGATAAATCTTCACCTAAACCTAGTTGATTTAAATTTTCACTTGCTGCAAAGGCAAAGAGTAATAATACTCCAATCACTGAAAATTTCGAAGTGGCACCATGTAAAAACTCATTCCATCCAGTAAATGTACGCGGTAAATTTTTATAACCAATTATCATGCTGATTAAAGTAATCAGAATTGGTACCCATACTAATAACGAAATACTATCAATCGCATCTGCTCCAATATTTGGATTAGCGATTAATTTTTCTGAGAATGGACCAATTGTGACTGTTAGAGGGATTAAGATACCAAAGAAAATGAAAAGTGATTTCCATCCCAATAAGAATGTATTTTTTAATGGTTCAAGATTATCAACTGACAAAGTCTTAATGTTGTATTTTTTCACAAACCAAAATGTTAAAAGAATACGGTAGAAGACTTGGTACAAACCACCGATTAATAAAGCAAAGTAAAGATCTCCTTCTGAAACTACGGCTGCAATCGGTGCAAATCCTAGTAAAATAAACATTGAACTACTAGGTGGAAGAGCGATACCTAAACCTGCATTACCTGCTGCAACTGTTGCTGCCAAATCTTTTGGCCAGTTTGATTTAATCATCCAAGGAATTGTAACAGAACCTGTCGTTGCTGTATTACCAGAACCAGATCCTGAAATTACCCCAAATAATGCTGACCCTGCAGTTTCAACATGAGATGGACCACCTGGTAAACGACCAAGTAGTGAGTTTAATATATTGATAAGTTTTGTAATGATTCCTGTCTTATCAATCACATAGGCCATAAATACAAATGCAAGAGCTGCAAATAATACTTCATTTGTTGCGCCAAATACGATACCATCCCATATCATATTTAATGCATCTTTTCCCCCAAACAAAGCTGTTATGATGAAGCCAATTATCATTGCTTCTCCAATACTTCGTTTAACTAATGTCGTCCATACAATAATTAGTCCAATAAAAACTAATAATGCAATAAATCCTAGACCCATATATACACCCCTTTATTAATTCTATCCAATTGGATAATTGGATAGACCAATTATATTTGTCAGAATAGTCAGTGTCAATTGTTATTTTTGAAAGTTGTATATTTTTTCTGTATGGTTAAGTATTGTTAAAACAAATCAATTAATTTATTTCATTGATATAACTGAAGAACTAATCTTAAAATATGTAAAGCAACGTGGGCGTGATCAATTAAAATTTCTAAAAAAGTGTTATTACCCATTCTTCTAAGAAGAAATGGGTCAATGTCGAAACTAATAAGAAAAACCCCAAGGGAAACACCTTGGGGTTTTTGCTGTTTATAAGCCATTATGCTTTTATTGCTTCAGTAGTGAAGCAATATCAATTTTTAATAGGTAATGATTAATATATTAATAACATTTTACTGGTACCCATTCACAAAGTACCTGATTATTTCTAAATCGTCTTCAGTTAACTCACGTTGGAAATACGAGGACATCTCTGTTGTAATTTTTTCTAGGTCCCCTTTATATTTCTTCGTTAATTTAGCACTTGTCTCCAATAATGAAACAAAGCTAGCAAATTCAACTTTTGTTAATGGTGCTGGATGATGAGATAGGAAATATATTTCTGCATCATAACCTTCAATCTTCTCCAAAAGCTTACTCATCTTTTCAATGGTATAGTGCCATTTTTCAGCGTACATATTTGCATAGAGGCAGTCACCAAGAAATAGAGCTTTTTCCTCCGGTATATAGAGGAGATTCGAATCAGATGAATGATCTCCACCCACATGTTCAATGATACAGGTAACGCCACCGAGATTCAGTTTAATTTGCTTTTCAAAAATGATAGTGGGATTTGTTATGATAATCTCTCTCTTTTTCTCAAGTTCAAGTTTTATCGCGTCTGCACAAAATGGAATTTCTATTCCTGCTTCCACACGTTCATCCAGTTCCGTGTCTTCCCATGATAACTTCTGTAGTTCATTTACTTTATCATAGGTCATGAAATTGGCGATTGAAGGCATATCCATTTCACTCAAGCCAAATACATGATCCCAATGCCAATGTGTAAGAGCCAGAATATCTCCCATGACATGATGGTAAGCTAATTGCTCTTTGAATAGTTTAGCGTGATTAGAAGAATTCCCAGCATCAATCAACAGTGTCTGATCGTCCCCTACAATAGCTGCTAGTATCGGGCGATCTGTTTTTTGATAGGGAGGGAGGTAGAAGAGACGATTGGAAAGCTTTTGTAATGTTTGCATGTATTCGTACTCCTTCAAGATGTTTGTAACGTTCATTATATACTATTTGTAGAGATGACAAAACAATCCTAGAAGTGTTTTGAAGGTCATTTTTCGCTGTGATCATTTAACTTTTGTGTTTATAATATAGTGAACGTACCACAAGTATCATTAATTAATTTTTGATTCGTTATAACAAAAATAAAATCCTCGTAAATGTTGATAAATTAACATTTACGAGGATTTTTTGGTTTATGAGAAAAGGAAATTGGTAACGTTTCTGGAAAGTATAAGTGCACATTTACATGTTGTATATAGATACCATTATTTATTCTTTTTTATCGATGTTGATCAACAAGAATTTGATTTCCGTCTGGATCTTCAATTGTAAAATGTGATGGTCCTTCATTCGTTTCATCTGCTTCAGTCAGCATTTTGATTCCTTTTGCTTTAAGTTGCTTTTGAATTTCTCGAATATCTGTAAACGAATCAAGATTCTCAGCATTTTGATTCCATCCTGGATTAAAGGTGAGAATGTTCTTTTCAAACATTCCTTGGAATAACCCAATAACGCAATTTTCATTCTTTAAAATAAGCCAATTTTGAGTGATGTCTCCACCTAAAACTTCAAATCCAATGTCTTCGTAAAATGATTTTGATACTTGAATGTCTTTTACATTTAAACTTACAGAAAATGCACCTAAGTTCATGTTTTTCCTCTCCTTTTATAAAATAAAAATTCAGAAAATAATTAATTTGATTTAAGTATAAATGAGGACCATGAAATATACAATATTCACCATAATGATAATCAATTTAAGTATAGAGTTTATATTTTCTTTTTTATCGATAAAAAACGCCACTGATAATTGCGTGTATTTAAGACTTTATAGTATCTATTGGTTTAACATTCAGCGGATTAAAAGTGATTTCATATCCTTTGTAAACTTTTTTCAGTCCGTGTTTATCGATATAATAGTCAATCGATTTTTTTAAGTAATCAGCAGTTATTTCTAAATGAACACAAACTTCTTCTAAGGTAATTTTACGCAGCTCATAACATTCTATCAGCTTTTCGAGAGATACGACTTTTTCATACCCCCATCTTCTAGCGACCAGTTCCAATTTTTGATTTTGGACTTGATTTAAATCGGTAATGTCACCGTGTGTAGTTTCGTAATGTCCTAATTCTTCCGCAAGTATACAATGTTTTTCATAACTATCTTTTAGCTTATTTATATATATCCTTTTATCTGTATATATTCCACCGAGACCTTTAGGCATTGTTGGATCTTCAATAATCTTTATATGCGGGTATTCAATTATTAATCGTTCATAATCCACACATTACACCCCATTTAATTTCTTTTGAATTTAATATAGTTAATGTAGTTTTTAATTGCTTCCATTTCTTCATCAGTAACATCATCATCAATGTGGGCAGCAAGAGTTTCAATTTTAGAAGAGGTCTGTTGAGAATCTAAACCAAGCATTCTATCCATAGAGACATTAAAAGTCTCTGCAATTGCTCTTAACATCCTTGTTTTAGGTTCAGTAGTATCTGATTCCCATTTTGATACCATCCCCTTTGTAATTGAAAGACCAGTTTTTCGATTTATTCTTTCAGCGAATTCTTCCTGAGATAACTTTTCTTCATCTCGAATTTTTTTTATTTCTTTCCCTATAGAATACATTGTTACTACCCCCTATTAATTAATGTTAGTATAAACTAAAGTTTCACTTATGACAACTTTCTCAGGAAATTTATTAATAAAGTAGTTGACTATGAAACTTTTACCTGTTAAAGTCATTTTATAAAGTTTCATAAATGAAACTTATGAACATAGAAGGGAGATGTATCTTATTTAACAAAAACATTATTTTAGTATCTAATCTTATTTTTTTAAATATAAAGTTTCATTAGTGAAACTCGAGGGGTGATTTTAATGTTTATGTAAAAAACCTGTTATCTATCTATAGAAGAAATGGAAGGAGGAACAATCATGAAAATTAACTGGAAAGTACGTTTTAAAAATAAGCTCTGGGTGACGAGTTTTATTGCCCAATTATTTATATTAATTGAGTTACTTTTGATTGGGGCTCATGCTATTGGTTGGACGGATTTTCAGTTAACTGAAGAGATTCAAGATTGGGTAATCGCAGTTGTAAATATCGTCTTTGGATTGTTTGCTACTATAGGGAATATCCAAGACCCGACTACAGATAATTTTGCTGATAGTCAAAGAGCTATGAACTACAAATAACTAAGTATTTCTTTAAGGTTGTGGTGGTAATGTGATAAAACAGAGGTAAGAGATTGTTCAGAGCAATACAAAAAACTAATATGGGGTGATTAATAATGGTAAAAGTATTTATTGATGCAGGTCACGGTGGGACAGATTCGGGAGCAGTAGGGAATGGTTTACAGGAAAAGAATTTAACTTTGCAAATTGCTACTAGAATTAAAGATATTCTGCTTGTTGAGTACAACAATGTAAGTGTATTAATGAGTCGAACTGGTGATCAATCTTTAACATTAACGCAGCGTACAAATGCAGCTAACTCTTGGGCAGCTGATTTTCTCCTTTCAGTTCACATTAATGCAGGTGGTGGGACAGGCTATGAGGATTATGTTTATCCAGGAGTAGGTGCACCTACTACTACGTACCAGAATACTATTCATGCAGAAATATTAAAGCTTGTAAATTATTCCGATCGTGGAATGAAACAAGAAAACTTCCACATGCTACGTGAATCTAATATGCCAGCTCTTTTGACTGAGAATGGATTTATTGATAATGCAAATGATGCTGCAAAGTTGAAATCAGCTTCCTTCATTGAATCTCTAGCTCGAGGTCACGTGAACGGTTTAGCTAAATGTTTCAATTTACCAAAGAAAAATACAGCTGTTTATCACACGGTAGTGAGTGGTGATACTGTTTATTCATTAAGTCAAACATATGGTAGCACAGTGCAACAAATTAAGGATTGGAATGGACTCGATGCTAATTATACAATTTATATAGGACAAGTATTAAGAGTGAAATAAAAAATACTTGTGCTTTAAAATCTATCGCTGAATTTGTTGAACCCTTCAAAGCCCTGATCGCTTAATTTGTGAGTGGGGCTTTTTTTGTGCAAAGAAGTAAAAAACGCAATAACTAATTGATGATTTCTTAAATACTACTTAATAAAGCAATGTTTATTTAATAATAATCCGGGTAAACAATAATAAACACCCGAGAGAAAGATAGCATAATTATTTAACTAAAAGGAGGAACTAAAGAATGATAAAAAAATATAATTTTATTATTGAAGGAAAGATTATCGATGTTTATGCGAAATCAAAAGTAGAAGCGAAAGAAAAAGCAAAACAAATATATGATGAAATAAGTATGGAAGAAAAATCACCTCAAGAGCTGCATCGCGCTTAATAGTTATGAAGTGATATCAAGTAAATATAAACACTTTTTAAGTGAAATTTATATTCTTACACGCAAGCGTATAAATGTTGATTTATTCACATTTATAAGCTTTTTTTATTTGGATTTTATGTTTGATTAAAGCTATAGCAAGACAAAAAAATTTACATAAAGACTATAGAAAGTTATCGTAATCTAAAAGGAACGGTTAAAGGGAAAGGAAGTAGTACTGATGAGATTAAGCGTATTAGATCAAGCACCTATAACAACAGGTAATACTGCTGAGGGAGCCTTAAAAAAGGCAGAAGAACTAGCTATATTGGCGGATGAACTGGGATATTATCGTATGTGGATGGCAGAGCATCATGGCACAAAAGCTTTTGCTAGTTCATCACCTGAGATAACAGTTGCTCATCTTGCTGCGAAAACGAAAAATATACGGCTTGGGACTGGTGGAGTAATGATGATGCATTATTCTCCGTTAAAACTTGCAGAAGTATTTAAAACGCTAAGTGCTTTTTCTCCTGGTCGTATTGATTTTGGCGTTGGTCGAGCACCGGGCGGGGATAACTATTCCATTTATGCTTTATCTGAAGGGCGTCAACCAATGATAAATAATATGTATGAGAAATTTAATACTGCTCTAGAATTAATTAACGATGAAGTACCGGAAGATAGCTTATATAATAAAACAATCGCGACCCCTTATAAAATAGCTTTACCGGAAGCTTGGTTACTTGGATCCAGTGGAAACAGTGCGATTCAGGCAGGGCGTATGGGTGTTGGGTATTCGTTTGCACAGTTTTTTAATGGTGGAATGAGCAAGGAGATTTTAGAGGCATACAGAAAGAACTTTCAAGTTTCCGCTTTTATGGAGAAACCAGAGATTTCTGTGACCTACTTAGTAACAGTAGCTGAAACAAAAGAAGAAGCAGAGTTTCAAGCACTTCCTCAAGATATTTCGCGACTATCTTTAATGAGAGGATCGATTATTCAAACAATGACACCTGAAGAAGCTCAGGAGTATCCATTAACTGAGATGGATCGAATGATGATTCAAGAAAATCGTAAAATACATTTAGTTGGAAGTGCAAAAGAAGTTGCAACGATTTTACAAGAAGAGCAAGAAATATATGGCTTTGACGAAGCAATGATCTGTAGCATTCAACATTCCCAAGAGAAACGTTTAGATGTATATCGATTATTAGCTACAGAATTATTTTAAGTCGCATTGTATTAACTACGAGTATTTGGTATATTATTAATAATATACAATCTACGAAGTGATCAAGTAAATAAGAATTGTGAAACAGAAAATATAGCGATTGCTGAAAGCTATATCACCGCTTCTTGTTGAAACCTACCACAGAGATGTTATGCAAACATAACCGGTTCGTTGTCGTTAACCAACGTTTGAGATAGTTCGTAAACTAGCGAGCTAATTAAAGGTGGTACCGTGTCTATCCAGTGTAAAGACGCCCTTTTATAGGGGAGTTTTTACACTTTTTTTTATTTTAAAGGAGGAAAAGTAGATGTCTACACAACAGAATGATTTTACAAAATGGTATATTGATACGATTCAAAAAGCAGATTTAATGGATTACACGCCTGTTCGCGGGTGTATAGCTTTTAAACCAGATGGCTTTGAGATCTGGGAACATATTCAAGAAGAAATGAACAGACGTTTTAAAGAAACAGGACATCGTAATGCTTACTTCCCAATGCTGATTCCAGAATCATTTTTCCAAAAAGAGAAGGATCATATCGAAGGATTTTCTCCAGAGCTTCCATGGGTTACGGAAGCAGCTGGTGAGCAATTAGAAGAACGTTTAGCGCTACGTCCTACTTCTGAAACGATGATCGGTCATTTATATTCAGATTGGATTAAGAGCTATCGAGATCTTCCAGTACTAATAAACCAATGGGCAAACGTGTTCCGTTGGGAAAAGAAAACTCTTCCTTTCATCCGAACTTCCGAGTTTTTATGGCAAGAAGGGCATACTGCACATGTAGATGAGGAAGAAGCTCGCAAAGAAACAATGCAAATGCTGAACATCTATAAAGAGGTCGTAGAAGAACTATTGGCAATTCCAGTATATGATGGTCAAAAAACACCTTCAGAGCGATTTGCAGGAGCTGTAGATACGTATTCTATCGAAGCAATGATGAAGGATGGAAAAGCAGTTCAAGCAGGTACATCTCATTATCTTGGAACAAAGTTTGCTGAAGCATTTGATATTAAATATTTAAATAAAGAAAACAAACATGAATTTGTTCATACAACTTCATGGGGAACTTCTACACGATTGATCGGTTCCGTAATTATGGTCCATGGGGATGAACAAGGTTTAGTCTTACCACCACGAATTGCTCCAACTCAAGTGGTACTCATTCCAGTGGGACCTTGGAAGAAGAATCCTGCTATTATGGAAAAACTGGATGAACTTTTTGCAGTATTAAAAGCAAAAGGTATTCGTGTACGCCTAGATGATTCTGATCAATCTCCAGGGTATAAATTTAATGAATGGGAACTAAAAGGTGTTCCGGTTCGTGTTGAATTAGGTCCTCGTGATTTAGAAAACAATCAAGCATTAATGAAAGCACGTGATGAAGCTGAAAAATTCTCAGTAGACCTTGCTAATTTAGTAGAACGTATTGAAGAAGAACTAAACACGATGCAAACACGTTTACTAGAAAAAGCTCGAGCATTCCGTGATCTAAATTCACATACACATGTGAATTCAATGGAGGAGTTAAAACAACATCTTGCGGATTCAACAGAAAAAGAAGAAATCCCAGGTTGGATTCTAGCAGGTTGGTGTGGAGACGATGCTTGTGAAGAGCATGTGAAAGAAGAGACTAAATTCACAACACGTAACATTCCATTCAATCCACCAGCTGAAAAATCTACATGTATCAACTGTGGAAGAGAATCGAAACATACTGTATGGTTCGGTCGCGCGTATTAATTTAATTTTAGATTTGGAACAACCATTGCATAGTCAATGGTTGTTTTTTTATTTTCAAAAAAACATGTAAGATTAAAGCTATACATTCGTTCAATAATTAGAGGGAGGAGGGATTCTTTGGAGAAGCATCTAATAGAGGAATGGTTTGAGTTATATGTGAAGGATATAACCAGTTATCTTATGTATTATACAGGATCGATTGATGTAGAAGATCTCGTGCAAGAAACCTTTCTGAGGGCTATGAAAAAATTGACAGTCTATAAGGAAAATGGGCATCCTAAAACTTGGCTAATATCAATAGCAAGGCATATGGTAATTGACCAGTATCGAAAAAACAACGTTTGGAATAAAATTAGGCATCTGTTTATAAAAGAACAAAATATACTAATAGATATGGAACAACACATAATGATAAATCAAGAAAATATCGTTTTATATCATACTATAAACAAACTTCCAGCTCATTATAAAGAAATAATTATTTTAAAAGGAATTATGGAAATGTCGTCTAAGGAAGTAAGTAAGGTTATAGGAAGTAATGAGAATAACGTAAATGTTCTATACCATCGTTCACTAAAAAAGTTGAAAGAATTGTTGGAAGAGGAGGGGTTTGAACATGGAAGAATATAAAATTCTCGAAGAAAAATTAAAAAGTTTACCTAAATATACACTAGAAACCGATAATAAGAAGAAAATATTGTATTCGTTGAAATCGAAGAGTGCTACTCAAAAATATACGGCTCCTTTAAAACCAATCATGTCTTTCTTAAGTATAGCAATAATTCTATTATTTCTTTTTTTTACAAGTAGCCTCTTTAATAACTTTAATGCACAACAGGGAGCAATTTTTACAATTCCTGATAGAAATCAGCAGGTAGTTGGAGTGAAGGGGAAAATTGGCGTGCTTGTGTTTAACGAGCAATTTGTTGCTGAAGACAGCAGGCGAGGGGCAAAGCTGATGCTTTACTTTTGGGGAGATGCCAATAAGCTTGTAGGAAAGAATTATCGAGTAGAAGCAGTAGATTTGAAAGGTGAAAATATTGAATTAACAAAAGGGATACTATCTAGTGGTTTAAATAGTGAAGACGCTCATGCATTAACTAGCTTTGTGCCATTTCCAACAGAGGGAGAATGGCAGTTGTCCTTTTATGTGGAGGATGATTTGTTTGAAGCTTTTACTATTAATGTGTTACCCCCATTTCCAAAAACAAAGCATTATACATTACTGTATTCACCAAAAGAGATTCCAGTTGGTAAATTAGCAGAATTAAATATAGAAAGTACCATTGGTAAAAAAGAAACAATAGAAGTTAAGCTAATCGATGAAAAAGGAATCGTGAAGGAAACTTCTACTTTCAAACTAGATAGTTCAGCAATAGATGCTAAAACGAATCAGACAATCTATCATTATTCAGGTGAAATTACATGGGTGGAACATGGCAAGTGGAGGCTTCTTATTGATGGAGAGGAAACCGGATTATTTGAGAACTAGCCAAAGTAACCTTGTCTTTATAACGTAGTTGTCTCATTATAAATAATGTCGTCCGATAAATAAGAAAATGGTTAAATCGGCGCCCTTTCCGCGGGCGTTGCCTTAGCCTCCTAGGCCAACACGATGTTGGTCATGCAATCGTTGCAGTAGGATGCGGCGAAATTAGATTGCCTTCCCCTCAACTGCGGGGTCTTAGGCTACCGCTATTCCCGCAGGAGTGTCGCCTTTTTCAACGATTTTCTATAGCTACTATTTGAAAAGATTACATTGATTAAAACTTGCTCTATTAATGGCATAATGGTTTTATAATTTAAGTGCGGATAATAGTTGATTGGAGTGGAAGGCGGCGACTCCAGCCGGAATAGCAAATGTTTTCTGCACCGAAAGCGAAGCGGCAGGTGCATGCGCTGAAGACCCTGGACTGAGCGTAGCGAGGGAAGCGACTGAAGCAATGCCGGCGGAAAGCGTCCGCCTAGAACGGAAATTAGCGGATCCAAAATAGAAATCGAACATGTTATGAAATCTCATTGAGGACTTGTTCAGTGCCCTTTGCGTAAGGAAGGCTAAATGCTCGTCCTGAGGCAACGCCTTCAAAACCAACATCGTATTGACACAAACTACTCGACGCTCCCTCGCGGAAAGCGAGTGGTAATCTTCGGAAAACCTGTTCAATTCAATATAAAAATAAACTCGAGTTTGTCTACAATATAAAAACGCTCCTCCACAAAAGTGGAAGGAGCGTTTTTCATAGTAGGAAATCCAGAGAAACTAATTGGGTTAACGTTTGCAGATAGTTAGTCATTAGTCACTGGTCACATAGTAAAAGGTTACAGGTCATTGGTTTGCCGGTAGGGTTAAATGATTTCCTAACTATGCCTTGGCAAGGAGTCTCACCTTACCAAGGATTATGCATATTTTTCATCGTCAAAATTTAAGCTAATAGCGTAATTTTTAGCGTTAATCAGTCCAGACAGTTTATTTGCCTCTTTTTCATATTGTATAGCATTTAGACGATATTCTTCTGGATTGAACAACGCAACTTTAATATATGCGCCTTCACCTCCATAACCGTATTGCACTGTTTGCTTTTCTGCAGCTCCTAGCTGTTTATAAATTCTAGCCTGAGCTCTCATTTGTGTTGCTAATTCTATTGCCTCTACAATTGTATATGCCTTGTCTTTAAACATAACCGTGTTGTTAATATTTGCTTCATAGATCAGGCGGTCAAGAGTACGGATATCCTTACGCGTTTCTGTAATTTCATTGTCTACTACTGAAACTGTACGCGGACCAACTTCTGGAACAGTATCTTTTTCTACAATTTTAAAAGCAACTCGCATAATTTCTTCTTCGAGTTCATGGACTCTTTTCATTAATAAACTCTTTAGTTTAACCGCTTCTGCTAATGAAATATTTGGCATAATTTATATCCCCCATTCTTTATGATCATTATGTAAAACTGTTGAAGATACTTCGCCACCATGTATTTGAGTGAACATCGTCCCCATGGAGTGAACTAACTTTTGACTGGCTTCTATATCTGTGGAAGGCTGAAGAAATACAACCTGAATTGCGCTAGTTGTATGTTCCGTTACTGCTGTTCTAATTGAATCTACAAATGGACTTCCAAACGGCCCATATGTATCTTGGACTGTAAGGATATGATTCAATTTATTTTCACGTCCATTTAATCCTTCATATACTGAATCTTCATTGCCAAGAGAAATCATTATATCTCCTTGGATTTTATCTATATCATAAATTCCCATTGGTATTTCATATCGCATCGAGAAAAAATTATTTAGATCCACAGCAGAATGCATAGGTGTGATATAATTTTGTTTTGCAATCCGTCGATATAATGCTTCAACTGATGGTCGATAACGATTTGGGTCTGCACCAAATTTTTTCCATAAAACACGCCATTCTTTTATTCCAGCGAATTCTGTTATCGCTTTCTCTTCTAATTCAAAAAATAGCTGTTCTTGAAATAATTGGAGGCGTCCTTTAAGCATTTGAGGCGAAGAAGTTACAACAATTTTGGTATAATGTATAATGCCTATTTTAAAGGTAGGTTCAATTTCTAATAAAGGATTATCCAATTTTACAATCATAACAACCATCCTTAAACATATTTTCTTTAGTTTACCATAAGAAAGGAGAACAATTTGTGAATATAAACCAATTTCAACAAGAACTAATTGAATACGCAACTTCTATTGGAATTGATAAGATAGGATTTACTTCTGCTTCTCCTTTCCATGAATTAAAAAATAGATTAATTCGCCAGCAAGAGCTAGAATTTGCTTCTGGATTTGAAGAGCCAGATATTGAGAAAAGAACTCAGCCAGAGCTCTTGCTTCCGGAAGCAGAAAGTATTATATCCATTGCCATTGCGTATCCATCAAAAATGAAAGATGCGCCTTTAAGTCAAAAAGGGGCAAGACGTGGTATTTTTGCAAGAGCTTCATGGGGCATGGATTATCACACTGTCTTACGTGAAAAACTTGCAATTTTAGAATTATTTATATTAACGCACATGCCAAATGCAAGGTTACGTTCAATGGTAGATACAGGAGAACTTTCCGATCGAGCAGTAGCAGAGAGAGCTGGTATTGGTTGGAGTGCAAAAAACTGTTCCATTATTACGCCGGAGTTCGGCTCTTATGTATACTTAGGTGAGATGATTACATCCATTCCATTTGCTCCTAGCGAACAGATGGAAGAACAATGTGGGGATTGCAGGCTTTGCTTAGACATTTGTCCAACAGGTGCTCTTATTGAGGGAGGACAATTAAATGCTCAGCGTTGCATTGCATTTATCACCCAAACAAAAACAATGGTTCCAGATGAATTTCGCGCCAAGATTGGAAATCGAATATATGGCTGTGACACTTGCCAAACAATTTGTCCAAAAAACAAAGGGAAAGCTAATTTGCATCAACAAGCTTTTAAACCAGATCCTGAGCTCGTGAAGCCACTACTTATGCCAATGTTGGATATGACAAACCGTATCTTCAAAGAAACGTATGGACATATGTCTGGTGCTTGGAGAGGAAAAAACCCGATACAGAGAAATGCAATTATTGCATTAGCACATTTTAAAGAAGTTGCTGCGATACCAAAGCTAATAGAATTACTTGAAAATGATTTGCGACCTGTTATTCGAGGAACTGCTGCATGGGCAATTGGCAAAATAAACACAGAAGAAGGATTAGTAGCACTGAAGAAAGTAGAACAAACTGAAGAAGACAAAGAAGTACTAGATGAAATTCGAAAAGGGCTTCAATTCTATACTATAGAGAAATAGGAAGTGGAAACGTTGAGTATTAATGTAGTGTTATATCAACCAGAAATACCAGCCAATACAGGGAATATCGCAAGAACATGCGCAGGAACAGGAGTTAAGTTACATTTAATCCGTCCTCTAGGATTTTCCACAGACGATAAAATGTTAAAACGTGCAGGTCTCGATTACTGGGAGCATGTAGATATTACGTATTATGATGGTTTAGATGAATTTTTTGCAGCACATCCGGAAGGGCTATATTATTTAATCACTAAATTTGGGGCTAAACCTCATACTACTTATGATTTTAGCAATGTGGAGAAGGATCATTTCTTTATTTTTGGGCGTGAAACAAAAGGGTTGCCTCGTGAGATTATAGATGCCCACCCAGATCGTTGTTTACGTATTCCGATGAATGACAATATTCGTTCATTAAACTTATCTAATACTGCAGCTATTCTTATTTATGAGGCATTAAGACAGCAAGAATATCCTGGTCTTCATTGAGATATAAAAAAACGGACGTAGTCATTTATGACTCGTCCGTTTTTAGTATTTATTACTTTTCAGATGCACCTGGTTTGTCTTCGTATCCTGCTTTAAAAATAGCAGCAAGGAAGGATACACAAACGCCAAGAATAAGGATAAGTTTCATATCGAGTGCCTCCTCTATATATATTATGAACTAAGTATAACCTACTTTATTTGAAAAAGAAATATTACGAAAAAGTGAAATTATGTCCAAAATGTTTCTTTTGAAAGTTGCAACCTTCTAATTATTCAACTACCATAAAGAAAAGGAGTGATTTTTTAAATGAGTAATTTGAAAAATGGTCCAGAAAACGGTTCAATGGCAACGAATATGGAAGAAGTGAAGCTACTCGGAAAACAGATGGAAAGACTGAGAGACAATAATGAATTAGAGCAGGATAATCGTGTATCAGACCCTGCCCAGTCAGATGATGTTAGTAAAATGAAGAAAAGAGAAAACGACTAATTTAAACAGTCAATTCCATATTAGGAAGGATGAACAGAATGGATTTACATATAAACTCTACAAAACAATTAGCAAATGGTGTTGAAATGCCACGGATTGGATTAGGTGTGTACAAAATGACGGAGCCTGATATTGCTCTTAATGCAATTACAACGGCGATTGATGCTGGCTATCGTCATATTGATACAGCATCATTATATGCCAATGAAAAAGAAGTGGGAGAAGCAGTACGTAATTCATCCGTTGCACGTAATGATATTTTCATAACAACTAAAGTATGGAACTCTGACCAAGGGTATGATCAAACATTAAAAGCATTTGAAAAGTCTTTAGAATTATTAGGATTAGACCACATAGATTTATATTTAACACATTGGCCAGTAAAGGAAACTTTTGTAGATACGTACCGTGCAATTGAACGTTTATATGAAGAAAAACTTATTCGTGCTACGGGTGTATCGAACCATCAACAGCACCATTTGGAAGCAATTGCTGTAAAGGCGAATGTAAAGCCTATGGTCAATCAAATTGAGTGTCATCCACGTTTGACACAATTTGATCTTCGTGAATATTGTGCGGAGCAGGGTATTGCAGTAACTTCATGGTCACCACTAGCAAGAGGTGGATTACTAAACGAACCTACCTTACAACGAATTAGTGATAAATATGGTAAATCACCAGCACAAACAATTATTCGTTGGCACTTACAGCATGACTTAATTGTTATTCCTAAATCTGTAACTCCTACTAGAATAGCAGAAAATATAGATGTATTTGATTTTGAATTAACATTTGAAGATATGAAAAACATCGATTCACTTAATCTGAATGAGCGTACAGGAGCAGATCCAGATAATTTTAATTTTAATTAATTTACAAACTACAGAACACTCACTCTATGAAAAGAGAAAGGGTGTTCTGTAGTTTTTTTGTTTGGCCATGTTAAAGGAAAAGTTTGATTTATCTTAAAATGGTATGACGACACATGCCTTACATATAACATTTTTAAATAATAAGTCCCGCTCTTATTGGATATTTATGTTAATATATGAGTGAGTTTGTGAAGGTTTACACTTAAACTAACGGTACAGTTTAGTTTAATAAGCAGTCATTTTTTTAGAGTAGAAGAAGTTATTCAATGTCCGAATTTGTTAGAACTAATTCTTAAAAAACTGTAAATTCAGACCTTTGGATATATAATAAGTGTTAGGAGGTTGATAATATGAAAGCAATTCAAGTTACAGAGTTTGGTGGACCTGAGAAATTAGCATACACAGACGTTGAGGATGTAGTAGCAGGAAAAAAAGAGGTATGTATTCGTTTATACGCTGCGGGTGTCAATTCAAGTGATACCTATACATTAACAGGTACATATGCGTTTTGTGTACCTCAGTTACCTTATACTCCTGGCTTAGACGGCGCAGGGACTGTGGAAGCGATTGGAGAAGAAGTCACAAGTGTTCAAGTTGGTGACCGTGTATTTATTGCGTCTTTAATGCGAAGTAATAGTACAGGTACATTTGCACAAAAATTAGTATGTGATGAAACTTTGGTTCATTTATTACCAGACCATGTATCTTTTGAACAAGGTGCAGCATTAGGGGTACCTGCAATGACTGCATATCGTGCATTATTTCAACGTGCCTGTCTGAAACCAGGTCAAACTGTTTTTATTCATGGAGCCAGTGGCGGGGTTGGATTACAGGCTGTCCAAATGGCAAAATCTCACGGTGCTAAAGTGATTGGGACAGCAAGTAAGCCAGAAGGTAAAAAAATGGTTCAGCAAGCTGGGGCAGATGTTGTCATTGACCATGTGACAGAAGCAACGATTGAAGATGTGCTAGCCTTAACAGATGGCAATGGACCTGATGTAATTATTGAGTTTTTAGCAAATATTAATTTAGAAACAGATTTAAAGCTGATTGCACCATTTGGTAAAATTGTAATTATTGGAAATCGTGGTTCAATAGAAATAAATCCACGTCTTGCAATGCAAAAGGAATGTGATATTTTAGCGACAGCTCTTTGGAATGCACCAAAAGATGAATATGAACAAAGCATTCATGGTGTAATTGGAATGCTAAATACAGGAGCATTACGTCCAATTATAGGTACAACTTTGCCACTTCAGCAAGCAGCGCAGGGCTTTGAACAGCTAGCAAAAGGTATAGGAAATGGTAAACTTGTCCTAATAATTAACTAAATATTTGACATAATTAAAAGCACTCATTTAATAGCTTTTATTAAAAGGTAACTATTTTGAAAGTTTGTGAAAGATTGTACTCAAACTAACGGGTGCTTTAGTTAAACAAGCGGCTGCCTGTAAGGGTAGCTTTTTCTTATTGAACTAACGCGGCAGGTTAGTGGAATAAAACATAAAATCCTTGAATGCCCCGCAATGTTAGACATAACTAATTATTGCGGGGATATTTGTTATAACCAAGCCTTTTTTAAAAGCTTCACCCCTAACTGTATTTTTTCACAAGTAAGACTACTAAATCCGAGTTTTATAATGGGTTCATCAGAATAGTTATTAATGAAGTAGATGGTAGTTGGATATACTTTCACACCATAACTGGCAGCACGCTCAACTAACCAGCTTTCTGAATGCTTTTGATGTATCTTAACTAATACATACAAACCAGACTGCTCTCCAATAATGGTAATATGTTGTTCAAATTGTTTTTTTAATTCTAAAACTATGCTCTGCATTTTCCGCTTATACACAAGACGCATCCGTTTAATATGGCGGCTCCATTCCCCCTCTTCCATAAATTTAGCCATTGTAAGCTGGCTAAGCAGGGATGTAGTACTTTCAAAATGCTGAAATTGCGCTTTATAACGGTCTAAAAGAAACGGTGACAACACCATATAACTTAGACGAATTCCTGGAAGAAAGGACTTGGAGAAATTCCCTAGGTAAATGACTCTTTTTGAATCTATAGAAGCAAGTGCCGGAAATGGTTGTTGCGTATAGCGAAATTCACTATCATAATCGTCTTCGATAATATATCCTTTTCTCTTAGTAACCCACTGAATTAGTTTTTGCCTTTGGGAAATGGACATGCTTACGCCTATTGGGCTTTGGTGGGAGGGTGTTACATAAATTAATCGTGACATCGTATTTTCTAATTGTGAAAAATCAGCACCTGTTTCATCAACTGGTAAAGTTTCGAGTGTAAACCGATGGAATAGAAATGCCTCTTTTGCTCCATCATACCCTGGGTCCTCTACAATCACGCTTGGGAAATCAGCCTTCAGGATTTGTCCAAGATTTATCAACATCTGCTGCGTACTGCTACCAATAATAATTGCATTTGGATCTGTCATTACCCCACGCGATTGGAGTAAATAGGTAGCAATTTGTTTACGCAAACACATTTCACCAAAAGGATCGCCATATTGAAAACTCTCCTGTAGGGTCAGTACTGAATTATTTATTCTTCTCCAAGCTTTTAGAGGAAAGTTTGTCTGATCTACAGCTCCTGCTTTAAAATCAACGAAAAATGGTGTCACCTTTTCCGTTTGCTTACTAGGAATAGAGATCGCTTCCTGCTCAATTAAACGTGGCTCTAATTCATTAACAAAGTAGCCTTTTCTTCCTTCTCCACGAATATAACCTTCTGCCACAAGCTGATCATAAGCCATTAATGTCGTATTGCGACTGACTTGTAGGGAATCTGCCAACTGACGTATGGAAGGTAGTTGTTCATTTGCTGGTAGGTCACCATGCTCAATAAATAATTTAAATCGCTCATATATCTGTTTGTATTTAGAAGTGTTATTCTCTAAAGCAAAGATGATATTTTTCATTATACATCGCCTCTGACATGTTTATTTTATTTAACTTGTACCTTTTTAAATGTCAATTATTATATTACTATGTTGACTAACAGATATCTATAATCATCCAAAATAATTCGTTGAAAAATATGCCTAATTGAAATTAGCTAGTATGTGAAATGATTAGGGGGGATTCCATGCTGAATATTGCTGAGTTGAGTGCATTTATATTGGTTGTCTTCGGATTGTTTTTGATACCTGGTCCTGCTGTCTTGTTAATGATTACTCGATCGGCTCAAGCGGGAACCAAAACAGGTATTATAACCGGTCTAGGCATTGCAACAGGTGATTTCATTCATGTGTTATTAGCAGCAGTTGGATTTTCAGCCATTCTTATGACATCTACGGTTGCCTTTAATATAGTAAAAATGGCCAGGGTAGCGTATTTGTTATATATGGGCATTCGGGCATTATTGACAAAAGCGCGATCCATAAAAATGTCTGATGTTGTACAGGAGTCACTACTTCACTCCTACAGGAATGGCATATTGGTAGAAGCCTTGAATCCGAAAACAGCACTTTTCTTTTTAGCATTGTTTCCGCAGTTTGTAGATTTGGAGAGCGGTACAATCGTCACTCAGTTTTTAATTTTAGGTGTAATTTTTGTTGTATTAACCGTCATTTATACAACCATTTTGTCGATCTTAACCGGAAAAATTAGACAACAGATCACGCGTGGGGTTGGAATGAACAGATGGAGTAATAAAGTGTTGGGTTTGCTTTATATCGGACTAGGCTTGCAAGTATTATTCCTAGGTCCATAATCTTTTTTAGATTGTAAGAACTCCCCAAAGTTTTGATTAACAATTCTAATATAGAAAGGAGAAAGGTTTTATGTATATTCCAAAAGTTTTTAAAGTCACAAATATCGATGAAATTCTAGAGTTTATGAAGGAGAACTCATTTGCAACACTGGTCACAACCAAAAAGGGAAAACCCATTGCTTCTCATCTGCCATTACAGCTTCATAAACAGGGAGAAGTTTATTATATAACTGGACATATGGCATATGGGAATCCTCAATGGAGAACATTTGAATCATGCGAGGATATTCTAGTAATCTATCAAGGACCACATAGTTATATTTCATCTTCCTGGTATGGGCATGAAAATGTACCGACATGGAATTACCAGGCAGTACATGTATATGGTCAAGCAAGTATATTAGGGGAAGAAGAGTTGAAACAAGATCTGATAGCGTTGCTAGAAAAGTATGAGAAGCACGGTGATAACCCAGTTTTATGGGATAAATTGTCGCCTCAGCTATTAGAAAATGAACTAAAAGGGATTGTTGGCTTTAAAATAAAAGTAGAAGAAGTCCAAGCAGCGTATAAATTAAGTCAGAATCGAAATGAAGAGGATTATCATAACATCATTGGAAAATTACAAAAAGAAGAAAATCTAAATTCTCATCAACTAGCAGAAGTGATGAAAATGAGAATTAAAGATAGTAAATAATTATGCCAGTCGCTGAAAAGACAATAGTAGGAAAGATACAGAAGGAATTGAACAAAATATTCAATCATTTATTCCATTACCACCCGCAACGCAATTGTTGATAAGCTTCACTTTTCTTATTCAACTAACGGGTGCTTTAGTTAAAAAAGACCATCATGGTAGTGACCCCTTAAAGTTAGAGTTTTATTTATGCAGCTAATTGGCTGGCATGAGTTCGGTATTTTACCGGACTCATGCCGGCCAGTTTTTGTTTAATTCGATCGTTATTATAGTAATCGATATAC
>NZ_JBAWSY010000030.1:0-22676 GCF_037104765.1 Psychrobacillus mangrovi
AAACGTCGACTATCAGTTGCCGGGTGAGAAAATTAGAGATGGTGGAAATAGGATAGGTATGGTTTTGACCTATCCTGTTTTCACCATCCCAGCAAGCGGTAGCGCGGTAGCAAAAGAAAAAACGTCGTGAATTAATTTGTCTACTTTCTTTACAGAAGACCAAAAGTGTTAATTTTTCCAACTAATCCTAAAAGCATGCTCTAAAATGTATTTTTTATTTTAGAATGATGATAGTTTACTGAAGTTAATCCTTTATATAACTGATGCAATTTCTAAAGCGGCTCAAGATCCAGAGCATATCAAGCGTATTGATGACTTAGGTATGGAAGTAAACACGATAAACGGTGAAGAATATTTAGAAAGCTTAAAACAGCAAGAGAATAGTATAAACGAGATGAAGTCCGTATTTGGCTGGTAAACTAAGGTATTATTAAATGAGACTAATAAAGGAGTTGCCCTTAGGCAGCTCCTTTATATATTATTTTATCTTTAGTTTAAACTAACAATATGTAAACCTTGATTTTTCAAATGTTCAATTATTCTTGGTAATGCTTCTGTAACTGCCTGTGATTCGTGTAGTAAGATTATTGACCCTGAGGTTTTAGAATTGACAACATAATTAACAATTTCGTTAGCATTTTGACTTTTCCAATCTTCCGTATCAGCATTCCAAAGTACCATCTTGGTGTTCGTTTTATCCATTAATTCTATTGTAATTTCATTTTTAGAGCCGTATGGTGGCCTAAAAAGAGTTATTTTCTCCTGAGTTATATTTTCAATTAATTTGTTTGTATGTAAGAGTTCGTATTCCTGTTGTTCTACTGATAGATTAGTAAAATTGTGGTGATGCATAGAATGACTTCCAATAGAATATCCATTGGATTTGACATATTGAATAGAATCGTGATGCTTTTCTACATTTTTTCCAATAAAAAAGAATGTCCCACCTACATCATGTTCCTTTAGAATATCTGTAATTTCCTTAGTGAATTTGGAAGGGCCATCATCGAAAGTAAGGGCAACGTTTCCTTCCTGAATGCGAAAGTTAACGTTCTCGCTTAGTTCTACTAAAGGAATGACCGATTCTTGTTCGGGAATACTAGTTTTTTGAAAAGAGTCGGTTTTACCTTTCAAACTAGCGATAGGTATTTCTATTTCTTGCGTTTTATTTTTTTTAAGTTCTTTACTATTTTCATTCATTTCTGCCATAGATAAGAGTGAATTTGCCACTAGAGCGATCGTCAATACACTCATAAAGACTAAGCAGACCCAAGCAAAACTCTGCAAAGATTTTTTATGTTTCTTTTTTTTAGGTTCAATAGGTAAAGAATTGGTAATCGGCGGTATAAGAATCTGACTATTTACTTCGTCAGTTTTAATAGCTTTTAATCCTTTTACGTATGCTTCTGAACAAGCAAAATAGATTTTTTCACTTTGATCTAGGAAAGTCCTTGTTAAATAACTAATATATTGATTTTTTGTTGAATCCCACGAGCTATAAAAGGACAGTCTGTATTTATGATGTTCACCAAGCATAGTCAATGCCTTCAAATTCTCAGCTGTGAAATCATCAATTTTCCAAAATAATTCTACATCTTTTTCAGTTGTTAATTTAATATGCAAAAATGATTGATCTGATTCTATATTAATTGATATTAATTCCACTAATTTTACTAGATAGACTGACATAAGTTGTCTCCTTTCTCTACTAGTGAATGGAGAGTTCTTTTTTAATCTTTGTTAGTTACTTTAGTAGAGAATGAAAAAGACATTCTTTCAGTAAAATCATTGATTGTTTTCATTAATTCATTTTTTTCCTTTAGTACTTGTGTATATTGTTCAATGGATTTTTGATTTTCAACTTCCAATTCTCTTATTCTCTCTTCGAGCTCTCTAATAGAAAGCATGTTTTGATACTGATTATTGGAGGACTCTTCTTTAAGCATGTTGTATTTATTGATCTCTTTTTCAAGTTGAATTGAAATATTGTCAAAATCACTACTTGAAGTGCTTTGATACTCCTTATAATCCTCTAGGAGCTGATCATAGCTCATTTGTTTGTTTGTAAGATTACTTTCAAGTGTACGGATTTCTTTATTTTTGTCTTGAACAAGTTGTTCTTTCTTTACCAAATCATGCTTTAAACGACTATTTGATTCATTTGCAGTTTGTAATTGTTCTTCAAGTCCTTCATTTTTAAAAAACATCAATTGGCGATCATTTAGTAGGTTCTCTAACGAAACAATTAAATCTAAAGATAACTTATCTTGGTTATCTTTTGATAATATGTACTTTTTACTAGGCTTTTCTGGAGGAAAGGAATCCTCCATATTACTATACTCTTCTATAAGCTGAATAGAGACTTCTTCTTTTCCTTCTTGTTCTATTTGGGGAAAATGATTTTGATTTGTAAGAACTCCCTTCAACCAACCCATTGACTTATTTTTTTTATCACTTGACATAATTTCAACTCCTAATAATTTTTTTGCCAAAAAATAATTCCTCGAAAAAAACACTACAAAAGTAATTGGTTAAAAATAATAAAAAATACATATAAAACTACTTATGTCCTAATTCTATTGTATGATTCCATCGAATAATGTCAACATAATACGAAAACTTTATAGAGTATTGTAAGAATGTACTGTAAAGAAGTTTAACTATCGAAAAATTTTCAATGTAAATTAATATAAGTTAATTGACATAGGAACAATATCATAAATAGACAGATATATTTTGGAAAATGTGGTATATTTAACGTTATTATAATATTTCAGAAAAATAAACAGGGGGAAATTTAATGTCATCTTCAAAAGTCTTAAAGTGGGTCACTGGTGGCCTTGAGGCAATTTTAGGAATTCCTATTCTAGGGGCAACAATTGTACTCTCATTTTTATGGATACCATTATTTGTGATGTTAATCCTACATATTATTACTCTAGTAATTACTAACAAGGAAGGTGGATCTACTACTGGTAGCATACTAGGAATAGTTACATCTTGTATCGCATGGATCCCCTTTGTAGGAATGATAATGCATATACTTACAGCAATTTTTCTAATGATTGACGCTTCAAAACCAGATAGTAAAGAAAATCAATTTGTGTGACATTCCAAGCGAAAAGGCGTCCATCAACATGATGGACGCCTTTTTTGCAATTTTAAATTCGTTTGCCTCCTAATAGCTTCGTACAAATAAACCTTCTGTTTCCGACCATTCACAATAGGCAATACTTTCGATATCCGTATAATCTTCTTCCGAAAGTTTTGTTAATAACCAATTCTTATCCTTACCTATAAAATTTAAAATATCCTCTTTTACTACTCCTTCATCTATTAACAGTACAGTAGGATCTTGATTACTAGCCTTTGTTGGAAAGTCTCCGTTTTTTACCGGTTCATACTGAACGTATTTATTAATAGTTAAATCGCCTCCGGGTTCTAAAAACAAATCTTTCACTTCACGGAGGGAGAACACTCCTTGTTTTCTTAAAGCAGAACGTAATTGTTCCATTTCTAAATGATTTTTATCAAACTTGTTCATGTCAAGCTTACCATTGCTAATGAGCTTAACTGGTTCTCCTTTTAAAAGAACTCGAATTGGATTCCATTGCTTGGTTGCTTTTTCAATTAAAAATATTAATACTGCCCAAGTTGTTATTGCTAAGAGAAAATGAGAAATTTTCACTTTTTCGTCAAATATACTTTCTTCTAGAATTCCTCCAAGAACAAGTGTATAAATGACATCATATGGAGTAAGTTTGGCTAGCTCTTTCTTACCTAGAATGCGGATTACGAGCATCAAAGCTATAAGTCCAACAATAATTTTGATTATTATATCAAGATACATACTTGTTCACCCCCGTATTTCAGTGTTACAAGAATATACCCCCTGTTCGTTTATTTAAGCATTCTCTAGTTACATCTATTCAATTCTCATAGTATAATGAATTGTCATTACACATATAATTGAATGTTTAAACATCTGAAAATGCTTAAGAGCACGATTAAAGATGATAATTAGAAGGCGAGTGTTATAACTATGAAAACAATGACAGTAGAAGATATTGTCCGGAGGTTTTCGTTTGAAGTTTTAAGTGGACATGATCAAATGCACCGCGTATTAAAACAATTAAAAGTACGACGTCCTGGTCTTGAATTTATGGATAAGTTTGATTTTATTGCGACGGATCATGTTCAAATATTAGGAAAAAATGAAATCAATTATTTACATACTCTTTCTGAGGAAGAATCAAAACTTCGAATTGGGAATATTGTTCGTTATGATCCACCATGTATCGTCATAACATCCAATCAAGAGGAACCACCAGGTTTAATTTCGTATTGTGTTGAGGAAAAAATACCAGTTTTACGTACGAATGACTCTACAAGTGAAGTTAGTGAGAAAATAGACGCGTTTGTCATTAAAGCGATGGCTCCTGAAATAGCAATTCATGGAGTATGTGTAAACGTTTCCGGAATGGGGATACTACTACGTGGTAAATCTGGGGTTGGAAAGAGTGAAACAGCTCATACATTGATAGGGAGAGGGCATCGTTTGGTTGCAGACGATATCGTTGTATTGAAAAAGTTAAGTCCTCAAACCCTTTTAGGGTCTCATAATGAAAAGAACAAGGAATTTCTGGCGTTACGAAGTATCGGATTGTTAAATGTTGTTCGCTTATATGGAAGAAAAGCTTTTCAAGAAGAAACGCGAATTGCACTTGATATTGAATTAACAAAGTGGGAGCATAACGCACTCAATAACGAGTTAGAGCTCGAAACGAAATTTATCGATTATATGGGGGTTCAAATCCCACACATTCAAATTCAGCTTCAACCTGGACGCGATGTTGCTGGTTTAATTGAGGCTGCAGCAAATAGCTGGTACTTAAAGCAACAAGGGTATAGTGCTGCAGAAGAATTTGTGAAACGCCTTGAGGAAGATTTTGAAGAACCTCAATCAAAATAATGAAAACCATTCTTATCTCCACTTTAGATTAGTGGGATGGGAATGGTTTTTTATTAATTTAATACGTCGTTTACAATATATTTGTATAATAAAAGCGTACCCTTTTTGAATTATGAAATAAAAAATTCTAGACATGTTAGAAAACCTAACATATACTTAATAATCATATCACTTGATGTGAAGAAAAATGAATGGGGGAATTGAATGTCTAAGAAAAGAGTAGGACTTTCAGATGTAATAGAGGTCATACCTAAAGTATTACAAACCTTTTTAAATTTCTGCTTAGTGCTTCTGGCGCTAATATTATCATTCCTCCTCATCAAAGAGCTCACTGTTTTTGTAAAGATGTTGTTGATGGAAGGAAGTAGTGATTACAAGCAATTCCTCGCAAATATCCTCATATTCTTTTTATATTTTGAATTTATAACAATGATCGTCAAATATTTTAAAGAAGACTACCATTTCCCACTACGTTATTTTTTGTACGTTGGAATTACCGCTATGATTCGACTAATTATTGTGGAACATGATCACCCTATAGACACATTACTTTATTCATTAGTTATTTTAATATTAATAATTGGCTATTTTATTATGAATGTCACCCCTCTAGAAAGACCGAATCGTCACTGGTTCTTGAAGAAGACAGAGGAAATAAAAAGAGGCACCCTCCATAGTTGAGGTGGTCCCGGAATGTTGACAAACGCTCAAACTCTCGTTTGAGAGCACATGAACTTTATACCTATTCGGTTCCGCTTGACTGATAATCGCTTCGAGTTAGTATGAATTGGCATATTTTATATACAAAAGGGGAATTCTCGATTGTTGAGAATTCCCCATGCTTTCTTAATCCACCGTAACAGAAAGTTCTTTCACATGTAAAGAAGGTGATCCATAGCCACCTGGAAGGAAGTGGAGGTCAGATCCGATTTCTTCTATATCCTTTATTAAGTCAAAAAAATTACCTGCGATTGTCATCTGTTTGATAGCGGATGAGATTTTTCCATCTTTAATATGGAAACCTGTCGCTGCGATGGAGAAATCACCTGAAATTTCATTTGTTCCAGAATGAAGGCCTGACAGACCTGTTATCAAAACACCTTCTGTTAGTGTTGATATAAGGTCTTCTTTTGTTCTTTTCCCAGGTGCAATATACATATTCAAAGGTGCAACTGTAAGAGTGCTTTTATAAGAAGGTTTATGAGCATGCCCAGTTGTTTCGCTTCCTTCTATTTTAGCAGTTTTACGGTTATGAAGAAGGGTTTCAAGTATTCCATTTGATACAATGATGCGTCTTTTGGTTGCTACACCTTCACCATCAAAATTCGAACCCGCTACAGCATCTGGATGAAAAGGATCATCAAGTAATGTAAATAAATCAGTTGCCACCTTTTGTCCGACTTTTCCTTTTAAAAGTGATTGATCCTTTTGAGTGTTTTCAGCCGAGAAAATCGGTGAAAAAGTAGCAAGTAGGGACCCCGCTGCATCGTTTCGCAAAATAATTGGGTATTTGCCTGCAGGAATTGATTTCTCCCCAAGATTAGATAAGGCTTCCTCGGCTACTTCTTTTGCGATTTCGTCTGCGTCTAGAGAATGAAAATCACGAGTCATTTTAATGTAACTACCTGTCTTCATTTCTTCACCATCTTTTACAACAGCTGAAATGAATATGATAAGTCCATTCTTTTTTTCATTCAATGAGAGACCTTTACTGTTAATTAACAATCTCTCACCGGAAAAATCCTGTAAAATGCAATAGTTTAGCGTTATGATTCGAGGATCGTATGTCAGTACTTTCTTTTCAATCGATTTAATAAAATTAATCTTGTCAGGAATTTGGACTTTTGCTAGTTCTTCACTATAGAAATTATGGCCAGCATAATCATCACTTCCTTCAAAAATATCAGTTCCATCATCACTATCAAGTACTTCAGCATTTGCCTTTGCTCTTTCGATTAAAAATAATATGGAATCTTCATCTATTTTTTCGGTATACGCGTATCCCATTTTCCCGTTATATAGACCTCGTAGACCAAATCCTGCGTCTTCCGAAGTTTCATAGCTATCAATTTCTCCTTCGAAAATCAGGCATTGGAAGGATTCAGATCGTTCATAATACACTTCGACTTCCGTGAAACCAACGTTTTTTGCTTTAATGAGAAGTTCTTCTTGAAATTCAGTAATATTCATTTGCTTAAACCCCCTTCGTACCACCAACTGTTATTTCACTGACACGTATCATTGGCTGCCCGACATTAACAGGAAGGCTTCCGCTTATTGAACCGCACATTCCTGCACCATGGGCAAGATTATTTCCAACACGATCTACAAGCTGTAATGTTTTAGCTCCATTACCAATGAGTGTTGCACCTCGAACCGGACGATCTATTTTCCCGTTTTTTACTAGGTACGCCTCCATAACTGCAAAATTATAATCACCTGTTGCAGGATTTACTTGGCCTCCACCCATATATTTTGTGTAAAGTCCATACTCAGTGGAAGCAATAATTTCCTCAGGTGTTGAAGTACCAGGTGCAATATACGTATTAGTCATTCTAGAAGTTGGATTGAAACGATAAGATTCACGACGAGAAGAACCAGTTGCTTCTGATTTCATGCGGCGTGCATTAAACTTGTCGATTAAATAGCCCTTTAATATACCATTTTCAATCAATACATTTTTGCGAGTTTTTTCACCTTCATCATCTATATTTAGGGAGCCCCATTCGTTTGGTAGGGTACCGTCATCTATATAAGTCACGATATCTGGTGCAACCTTCTCACCAATCCGATTAGCGAAGACGGAATTATTCTTTGCTACTGAAGTAGCTTCCAATCCGTGCCCACATGCTTCATGGAAGATAACCCCTCCGAACTCATTGTCGATAATAACTGGGAATTTTCCGCTAGGACATTCATCCGCACCAAGCATAGTCACTGCAATTCGTGCAGCTTCACCTGCATAATGTTCAAGATTTAGGTTTTCAATAAATTCAAATCCTGCATGTGCTCCAGGTCCATAAAAGCCGGTCTGCATTTCTACTCCGTCAGTGGCAGTAGCTTGAATAGATAGCCTGCTGTAAACACGGGTATCTTCTATAAATTTACCTTCCGAATTTGCAATCAGCACATTTTGTTCCTCATCAATATAGCGAAGGCCAACTTGTTGGATACGTTCATCATAATTTCTAGCAATTTCATTTGCCTTACGAATGATGGCAACTTTTCTTGCATGTTCAACCGTTTGTGGCATTTGTGCGATTTGGTGAATCGGATCATATAGCTCTTTTTGCAGCGGATGAATAATTCCGTGAGATCCACCTTTTATAGCATGTGCTGCACGTTTTGCAGCTAGTAGCAAACCTTCTTCCGTGAAGTCGGTTGTATAAGTGTAAATGCTTTGAAATCCCGAAAAAATACGAATACCCACTCCAAAATCACGGCCTGAAATACTTTTCTCTATCTTTCCACTTTGCATTTCCATTCTGTTCACATATTTGTCTTCAATGAATACTTCCGAAAAATCACCACCCGTTGATAGAGCAGCCTCCAATACGTTTTCAATAATTGATTGTTTTATCAAGTTTCCCTCCCCCTTCTATCATGGATTATAACGTAAAATATTGGCAAATACACTTAAAAATTTGATAATTTAGTATTTTTGGTTATTTTAATTTATCAAATTGTTAAATCATTGTGAGCACAACTAATGTATGTATAACAACAAAAAATATTCTTGATTCGATTACTTTTTTAGTAAAAACATGAATAATCATGAAAAACTTTATAAATTACTTGACTAAAACAGAACAAACATGAAATAATTAGAATATTCAAAGAGAGAAAAGGGAGAAAATATTTAAAAAGATGAATATAGTAGAATAATACGGAACAGGAAAAAGGGGATGGATAAATGTTTTCGGAAGAAAGAAGGGCTCAGATTTTAGAAAAGCTTCAAAGGGAAGGGCGAGTTATCGCTAAAGATTTGGCGGATGAATATAACCTTTCTATTGATTCTATTAGGCGTGACTTAACAATTATGGAAGAATCGGGGCTTTTAGTGAGAACGCATGGAGGGGCTATTCCTACATCGCCTGTTACGAAAAGAGCTCAACCGCCTTCTAACCGCTATGGCGAAGGTAGTATATATGAAAATGCGATAGCTAGGCTAGCGGTAACATATATTGAGGAAAATCAAACAGTATTTATTGGAGGAGCATCTATCCATTATGTTATGTTAAAGTATCTTCCGACAAACATTCCTTTTACAGTTGTTACAAACTCAGTAGAGATTGCATACCATCTTAGAACGAGGGAAAACGTACAAACCTATATTATAGGCGGGGGAATGAAAAGTTCTGGAAACATAACGGATGCTTTAGCTATAGAGTTTGTTCGCCAATTTACTATTGATTTATGTTTTGCGACTGCGGGAGGTTTATCGTCTAAAGGTTTGAGTACAGCGACGCCAGAAGTGGCCATTTTCCATAAGATCATTTATGATAACTCTCGAAAATTAATCACGCTTGTAGAATATTATAAATTTGGTGTTGAATTATTTAGTAGTATGTATCCTGTTCAAAAATTAGGGTTAGTCATAACGGATGAAGAAACGACGGACGATAAAATTGACGCTATTAAAGCTCAAGGGATACCAGTTATAGTAGCAAAATAATAAGTACTCTATGGAGTAAGATTAACACTCCACAATAAACACAAAAGCCCAAGATCAGATCTAGTCTAGTCTTGGGCTTTACAAAGGAATCATGACAAATAAAAAATCGTTTTATTTATATAGTGAATCGGATTATAGGGAGTTTACTTAATTACTTCGAACCACAACTCTGACATATCATCTATATATCCGTTGTAATTAATTGTAAGTTCTTCTCCCTGTTTAATATCCACTAAAGCATAAAAGTCAATTGTTAAGTTCTCCATATTATTATCATACATAACATTTGGTGAGTAAGAATGATTAAATAGTGCCCCATATCCAAGTACAATAGCCGTATCGTTTTTGCCCCAGTAAAAGCAGTAATGGAAGAGTATCGTCTTCTTTAAATATTTCCATTCTTTTTTAGGTGAAATTAAAACAGGTGATACTTCAATAAGTTCATCCTTTTTAATGTCACGTGTTGCAAATAAACCTTTTCCATATTTACCTGTATCTTTTATGCAAAATGGACCCACCGCATTTTTCCTTTCTGTTAATTCATTTAAAAATCCATTAATTTTCTTTGTAAATAATTACGACGATCTTTAATAAATTGAAAAATGATATCGGGCTCATGATCAAAAATTTCAATTTTCCTATTTTTATAAGGGTCGAGTAGGAGGTGGGGGCGAACTGATTGATGCAAACTTAAAACTTTTGGCTCCATATATTTGATAGTAAACTTAGTTTCTAGTGTTTCCTCTAATTTCTTTTTGTAAAGCTTTCGAAATTCAGAGAGTTTGAAAAGAAGATATAAAAGGTGGTTTCCTTTTTTCCCTTCAATAGGAACATAAGTATGCTCCATGATACCACCGCTCACTTTTCGTCCCCACGTTGCATCATAATCCCAAGGAAGTTTCTCGAATAAACCGGTTTCGCTATTGCGATAAAGAGCATAGTTATGAGTAAATCCGTCATTATTCATAGTACAAATTGCGCCGATTAGCCAGTTTAGATATTTATCCATATCTAGTTGTTGGGACACTGCATCGAGGAATTTAGATTCAGGTGTAGTATTGATCGTAGTTATTAATTTATGAAGATAGTCATCGTCGGAAGGTTTTCCATAGGCTTGCAAATAACCTGACATAAGTGATTCTTTTGGTTTCTCATCTCTCGTAAAGGAAAAGTTCGCATCATTGTTAATGCCATAATATATCGGACCAGAAGGAAGGTTTCTTCTAGCTAAAAACAAGTCGTCGACCGATTCTAATTGCAAATAAACACCTTTTAAATCTCTGTTCCGGTAGAGATTTATATGTTGACTATCTGGGGATAACACTCCTAAATCTTGAAAAAAATCAAGTGAAAGTTTATTTCGAATAAGTGAAGGGTCCCTGTATTCAGCATTGAGGTGTATTTTACGAGCTCCGTAAAATTTTTCTTCATCCTTAAAATTAATAGTATACGATCGTTTTCGAAACTTTCGTGTATAAGCACCGCGATAGGCAATTTTGATATCGTAAGTAATTTTTTCAACTTTCAATTTGCTAGGGACAGTGTCATCACTGTTTAAATTTTTTCTTAAACGATTTAGCTCATCTTCTTCGATTATTAAGAAATAAGATGGAATTTGGTATGACATTTAATTACCCCTTGCTTAAATTTAATAGGATAAGATCTTGCGCTAGCTGGCAACTAACATAGCCATAGTACTTTATTTTGGAACAAGGGCTATGTTAGTCGTCAGAAAATAAATCTGTTATGTGGGAGTAAAAGCTTTCCTTAACCCCAAACAGTTATGATTAAAGGAAAGCTTTTATCCAAAAGTGTTTTAGTAGATGAAATTTACTAATACTTGTTACTAGAAGATGAACTACTTGATGATGAGCTTTCAGTAGATGAGTTTCCGGTTGAAGTAGTTCCAGTTGAAGTGTTTCCAGTGGAATTTTTTCCAGTAGATGTGCTTCCGGTAGAAGTACTTCCAGTTGACGTGCTTCCGGAAGATGAACTACCTCTTTTTCCTTTTTTTCCTTTTTTTCCTTTTCGGCTGCTAGAAGACGAAGAACTAGACGAGCTATTTGATGATGATGATGAACTTCTTGAAGATTTATTTCGGGATGAAGTCGAATCAGTTGAAGTCGAATCAGTTGAAGTCGAACCAGTCGAAGTTGAACCAGTTGAAGTTGAACCAGTTGAAGTTGAACCAGTTGAAGTCGAACCAGTTGAAGTTGAACCAGTTGAAGTGTTTCCGGTAGATGTACTTCCGGTAGAAGTACTTCCAGTAGATGAACTACCTCTTTTTCCTTTTTTTCCTTTTCGGCTACTAGAAGACGAAGAACTAGACGAACTATTTGATGTTGAACTTCTTGAAGATGTATTTCTGGATGAAGTCGAATCAGTTGAAGTGTTTCCAGTTGAATTTTTTCCAGTAGATGTGCTTCCGGTAGATGAACTATCTCTTTTTCCTTTTCGGTTACTAGAAGACGAAGAACTAGACGAGCTATTTGATGATGAACTTCCTGAAGATGTATTTCTGGATGAAGTAGAATCAGTTGAAGTGTTTCCAGTTGAATTTTTTCCAGTAGATGTGCTTCCGGTAGAAGTACTTCCAGTTGACGTGCTTCCGGAAGATGAACTACCTCTTTTTCCTTTTTTTCCTGGCATAACATGCACCTCCTTAATAACAGATATAGTTGTATAATACGCACCATATTTTTTGTTGAAGGGGCAAATGCCTCAGGAAGGGATGAGCCGCTGCGCTGTTATTTTTAAAGGTGAGAGTAACACCTCTTTAATGTTCAAATAAAGGGCTACCCCTAGTTAAAATGAAACATAGGAGTAGCCCATATTTAAAAATGAACGTATTAGGTATTTCTTTTCAACCTGATAGTAACGTTTTTTATATTCGTTTTGTAAAGTCAGGAATTAAAAAAGGGGTGTTACCATACCCGTCGCTAATATTAAAGTATTTTTTCAGTGGTAGAGTATCGATAATCGAGTTTCCTGTCGTGTGCAATATTACCGCAGACTAAATAGCTATCCCTCACATTTCGAATTTCTCCATAGGCCACTGATAAAAAATAATGAGCCCAATCATAGCTCGTGGAATATACGTTAACAAGCTTTCGGTAGTATCTACCGGTACAACCTAAATACAGGGTATGTCATAAAGGCTGGATTGTTCCTATAGAAATATGTGTTTGAATCCTTTTAACTCCAATAGAAAAAATTAGGTCTATTTATTATTAATTGAGCAAAAGAAGTTGCCCCAAACTACCTTCACGATCTATTCCAACTCGCGAGTCAACGAACCGATTAACCCCTCCACAACTCAAAACAACCAAGGAAAAAATAATGATTACTTTAACTAGTACTCATTGAACATTCTCTATAGTTCCAAAGTATTTATATCAGATTTTAGTGACTGATGAGTACGAATTGAAATACTTGAAATATTAACTTGCCGTTATCGGTGCATATCATCAGACGGTTATTTTATTGAATATTACTGCAGTTTTTATATAGAAGCAAAATAACGTAACTCAATAAGATGTCACATTTATTAACATAAAATAAAATTTATTCTGATAATGGTATTGACTTTAATGAAAATATTAGTAAAATAAGCATTATAAGAGTTATGTTATGTTTTCTAACATTAATAAGTAATAAAACATAACATATAATAAAGGGGGAATAATTTGATGGAAGATGTAATGTATTTGGTGAACAGTTTGTGGACGATGATTGCTGCAATTTTAGTTATTTTTATGATTGGTGGATTTATTCTACTTGAAGCTGGTTCAACACGAATGAAAAATGCGGGTCACATTGCTGGAAAAACCATATTTACATTTGGTTTAGCATCGTTAGTGTTTTGGTCAGTTGGTTACGGATTTATTTTTGGTAGTGATGCAAATTTCTTCGTAGGCATGTCAGACTTTTTCTACGGAGGAGATTTAATTGAAGGCGCTGGTCTTGCAACTACAGTATTCTTTGTTTTCCAACTAGCCTTTGCAGGAATTGCAGTGACAATTTCTCTTGGTGGATTTGCAGAGCGTGCGAAATTTTCTGCATACGTGATTTTTACCATTCTTTTCGGAATTATTGTTTATCCTGTTATTGCTCACTGGGTATGGGGTGGTGGTTGGTTAGCTGAACATGGCAAGCAAGATTTTGCTGGATCGACTGTAGTTCATTTAACTGGTGCTATGGCAGCACTTGCAGCAACAATGTTGCTTAAACCAAGAATTGGAAGATTTAATAAAGATGGGTCAGCAAATAATATCGCTGGTCACAACCAGGTGTATACTGCTTTAGGAGTATTAATCCTTTGGGTTGGTTGGTTTGGTTTCAATGCAGGTAGTACGGTTTCGGTAGATGCTGCATTCTTTGGTTTTGTAGCTTTAAATACAACTCTTGCAGCTGCTGCAGGTGCTGTTGCAGCAACGTTAATATCTTGGGTTGTGTTAGGAAAATCAGATATTCCAACCATTTTAAATGGTGCTTTAGCAGGTTTAGTTGCTATTACGGCATCGTGTGCATTTGTAGATGTGTGGGCATCTGTAATTATAGGATTTATAGGGGGAGTAATAGTATTTTATAGCGCTAGATTCTTTGAGAAAAGAAAAATTGATGATCCAATCTATGCTTTATCCGTACACGGAGCAGCAGGGGTTTGGGGAACCTTATCAACAGGCTTCTTTGCTACACCAGAGCTTGCATCAGTTGGTAAACCTGGATTATTCTATGGTGGTGGTTTCGAGCAATTGGGCGTCCAATTAATGGGGGTTGTTGCATGTGGTTTATTTGCTTTCATAGTGTCCTATGCTATCCTATTTATAATGAAAAAAGTCATGGGCGGCATTCGTGTTTCTGAAGAAGAAGAAATAATGGGCTTAGATTTAAGTGAGCATGGTAGCTATGGCTACCCAGAACAAATGATTTTAGAAGAATCGCCATCTAAATAATATAAACTCAATAAATAATTCTAAAGCCTCTGTTTCAGGGGCTTTTTGCATAAAAGGAAGTGTGATCGTGGAAACTTATGAGTCTATTAGAGAGTGGAAGGATAATAATATAACCGCTTTCCTAAGCGACACCATTTCTCTCAATGATTTTCATGATCAAGTGATGCACAAAGTATTGAGAATTGCCAAAAGTAAAATGAAAAGAGATAGTCCTCCCTGCAACTTTTCATGGTTTATTACTGGGAGTGGTGGGCGGTTTGAACAAGGATTCATCAGTGATCAAGATCATGGTATCGTATATGAAGTATCTAGTGTAGAAAATGATAGCTACTTTAAAGAGTTAGGAGAAGAAATATCACACGGACTTGATATTACTGGATATCCTTATTGTCAAGGTAAAGTTATGAGCTCTAATCCAATATGGTGTAAATCATTACAAGATTGGCAAACGCAGATTCAACTTTGGATGGAAACGGAAAGCTGGGAAACAATTAGGTACCTACAGATTTTTTTTGACGCAAGGGTTCTACATGGGAAGTTTGGTTATATCTATCGTTTAAAATCTTATATATACCAATATCAATTAAAACATCCATTTCTGTTGCAACGTTTTACAGCGAATGTTATGCGTGTTAAAAATGCCATTGGGCCAATTGGGCAAATAATAGTAGAAAGGCATGGAATTTATCAAGGTTGTGTGAACTTGAAATATGCAGCATTTTTGCCTTATGTTAATGCTATTCGATTACTTTCTATTAAAGAGGGAATTCAAGAAACTTCTACATTATCCCGAATGAACCGAATAATTAACCTAAACGACTATGAAAAAATGCTGAAAAATTGTGAAAAGAATTTCTCGGACTTATTAAAGTATCGCCTTTTATTGACGCAAGTAAAATCATATTCTGATACACAATATTTAAACATTGAAAAATTATCTAAAGAAGAACGCAAAGAGATAAAGCGTATTATAAAAGATGGTAAGAGGCTTCATGATGAAGTGATTGCACTAACTTTAACCAAAAATTGAAAAGAGGTAAAACCTGCAGCAGATGTCATAGAAGTTGATTAAGGTTAATCGTTGTAGCACGTGTATTTAGTTAGAAAAAGGGTGATAGAATGGCATTTGAACCATTTATGCAAATTTTACGTGGGCTTCAAGGAAAGCGGACGAACATCGGTCTTGGGGATATAAGAAATACCCAACAAATGGCCTTTTTACGACATTTGCAGAAAGAAATCAATCAAGAAGAGGCTTTAAATATCCCCTTACATGAATTAAATGTCGTCGTGTTTGATATAGAAACAACCGGCTTTTCTCCAGAAAAAGGAGATGGCATACTTTCCATCGGTGCAACAAAAATGTATGGTACGACTATTCTTGAAGAAGATATTTTTTATTCTTTAGTCTGTTACGAAAAGGAAATACCGGAGCATATTGTGCAATTAACTGGCATTACCAATGAGCAAGTATTAGAAGCGGAGCCATTAACAGATGTTTTAATAAAATTTCTTGAATATAAACAAGAGTGCACGCTTGTTGCTCATCACGCTAATCATGAAAGGAACTTCTTGCAATCTGCAAGTTCTCTATTGTTTTGCACACCTTTCAAGCATCGAATTGTAGATACATCTTTTCTCTTTAAAATGATTGAACCTAAAATGAATATGACGACGTTAGAAGATTTATGTAATCATAACAACATTCCTGTAGTAGGTCGTCATCACGCTTTAGGTGATGCGAAAATGACTGCAAAACTATGGAGTATATACTTAGAAAAAGCGCAGGTAATTGGATGTGAAACATTACATGATGTTTATACTCGATTTGCAAGAATGTGAGACCTGCATGAAATACTCATGCAGGTCCTTTTTGATAATTATTATTAGTAGTTGATTTTTTCTTTAATCTACTAATTTTCTTTTAGAAACAATGACGCCATCCTCGTCAGCGTATACAAAGTAACCTGGATTCCATTCGGCCCCTAAAAATTGAACAGCGACGTCTTGTTCACCTTTTCCTGCTTTTTGACTTTTTAACGGGTTGCTTCCTAATGCAAAAATACCTATTTCCAATTTGGATAACTCTGAAGTATCACGTGCACATCCATTTATAATGACTCCAGCTAATCCTCTATCTTGAGCGATTTCACCAAGACGATCTCCTAATAAAGCACATCTGCGAGATCCTCCGCCGTCTACTACTAAAACATTTCCTGATGGAATAGTTTCAAGAGACTGCTTTACTAAGACATTGTCTTCGAATACTTTGACAGTACTAATAGGTCCTGAAAAACTTTTCTTATTTCCATATGATATAAACTCCGAACCAATTACTTGAATCTCATTTGAAAAGTCATCACATAGATCAGTTGTTTTAAAATTCATTATTACGCCTCCTAGTTTATATTAAAAGATTACAAGTATTCATATTTATCATTATAGTATTGAATTCTCAAAAAAATAAATATTTTTTGTTTCCCATTATTCAAACTTACTTTAGACTTAGCTTGCACACTAAAAACCTGTCACCACAATTCGTGTGGTGACAGGTTTTATCATTATTGCAAAATATTCGATGTAGGTGTATTTTTGTTAGTTGAATTTGAAGTATTTATTACTGATGAAGCTGCAATATTTTTATTGGTTGCTCCGTCTTGCAGAGGAATTGTTGCATTTGTCTTTTGATTGTTGTTCCCACTCGAGGATGTAGCTTGCTTGTTTCCGGTATTATTGGCTGTTGTTGATTTGGTAGTAGCATTTTTCTGTCCATTTATAGTTCCATTATTAGCATTACTGTTCGCCTGAGAATTTGTGTTTGATGCTCCACTTGTAGCAGAGACTTGTTTCTTAACATTATTGGTTCCTGCAGTATTTTGTGAACCGGTCATGCCAGTCATATTGTTCATTACTTGACCAACTTGTGGTGCCACGGTTTGAGCAATGTTACCGATAGTTTGAGCAGCATTTCCACTGGTCATTTGCTGGGCAACATTTCCGATTGTCTGAGCGATGTTGCCACTCTGACCATTTTGTTGATTACCACTATTCATGTTTTGAGTTCCTGCCTTATTATTTTGAGCAGTATTTCCACCGGTTAATTTTTGTGCGATATTTCCGACCATTTGCATGATGTTTCCACTTGCTTGACTATTGGTCCCGCTCGTAGAACTTTGCCCAAATTGGGTACCACTATTCATCGTAGCTCCGGCACCAGCTAATGTACTTTGAGTAGCATTTCCGCCCATCATTTTTTGTACCATGTTACTATTCATCATTGATGAACCCATTGCTTTTGACGGGCAATATTTTGTTGCACCTTCCGCAGCTCTCATTGCGCCGAACATGATGAGCGCTTGAGCGCTTCTGCTTTTCGGGTTTCGCATTAGTCGTGCAGTTCCGTATGCAGTCATTACTGAACCTACCATGAAACGAGTAAATGCACTTTTTGAACTAATGTTTTGTTGTGGTTTATTAGTCATTTTTTTGGAACTCCTCCTATCTGAATTATCAAAAAAAGTACCTCGTTACAACGGTAGCTATGCTACTATTGGGTTTAAGACGACAATGGGTGAATAGATCAATTAAAACTTAATTGAAAGGAAATATGTGGATTTTTGGCTACTGTCATTATTGTAAGAAATGAAAGGAGTTCCGAAAACCCAATGTAAACATGTTTTGAATCACATGTTCATTCCAATTCAACCTTAGAATCCCCAATCGTTCGCTGATTATTCGTTTAAGTAAGTTACGATTATGATTATATAAACTATTAAAAAAAGGATGAAATGATATAAAAATGCAATATAAATATTCAAAATTTTTATCTAATTTTTGCTGGCGACAATAATTTTAACGATTAGAAATTTCGTTCATTTCCGTGAAATATAAGTTCTGAGGCGAGTAAGATTAGGAGTGAATTTTTTTGAGAAATTACAACTTAATAATCAATGGTAGCAAAGTGAATTACTACGAATTTGGTAATAAAAACAATCAAATCATCATTTGTTTCCACGGACTTGCAGGCAATTGCTTATATAGTTTCTCAGAAATAGCGGTCCTTTTAGAAAAAGATTTTCATCTTATTATCATTGATAGTCCTGGTCACGGGAAAACATCCTCATTCGATAAAGAAAATGATTATTTGTTTTCCGCATTAGCAATGTGGTATCAGCAAGTAATTCAACGAATCACACCAAAACCTTTCTATATATTGGGGCATTCGTGGGGAGCGGATTTGGCTATCCATTTTACAAAACATAATCCTTCCGCAGTATTAGGGGTTATTATGCTAGACGGAGGCTACACTTTTCCGCAAAATCAGCCCGAAATGAATTTTAACTATGCGATTGCAGGATGGAATGATTATATGGATCGTTCTGTGTTTACCGATCAAGAGAGTATCTTTGAAGAGTATAAATTATATACGAAAAATTGGGACAAAAACAGAGAAGGTTATGTTTTATCTCTATTCAAAAAGAAAGATAACCGATTTGAGCTAGTCACTTCTAAATTCACTGTATTATCCATTATAAAAGCTTTTTTTGAAGAATCTTTTATTGAAGCTTATCCTTTTATTAAGGTTCCGCTGCTATTAATTCACGCTACTAGTCCTAAAAACTTGGATGATGCTAGAGCCATTGGTATTTCACAGTTAAATAATAATTTAAATGATGTTACTGTGATATCGATGAAAGGTGGCGGGCATATGTTACAGTGGGATGAACCGGAACGAACTGCAAAAGAAGTAAAGGAATGGATAATGAAAAAAAGTGGAAATTAACAAGCAAAAGAAGAAAGGGAGTAAGTTATGATGAAAACTACATTTGGCTTAATTGGGACAGGAATCGTTGGGGAGCGTATTATTAATCAAATTTTGGCTCATCCTAATTGCGAAATTGTTTCCGTATTCGATGAAAATAATACAAGACTAAAGGAAATTTCAACTAAATACCAACTCCCGGTGGCTGAATCGTTAGATGAGCTTTTATTATCTAAACCAAATTGGGTTTATATCGGGACACCTCCTGTAAGTCATGCTCCACTAGCAGAGCTGATAGCAGAGAATGGTCTAAATATTCTTTCTGAAAAGCCTCTTGCTCACGATGCACAAGATGGAATGAGGATGGTTAAAGTATCAGAAGAAGCTAATATTAAGACAGCGATGCATTTTCCGTTAATGTATAGTCCTGTTATACAACTACTTAAAAAGGAGATAACTACAGCTTCGCTAGGAGATATTGTTAGAATTGAGTTACAAACCTATTTTCCTCATTGGCCAAGAAAGTGGCAACAAAATCCGTGGATTGCCTCAAGAGAACAAGGTGGCTTCATAAGAGAAATATTTCCACATTATCTACAACTTATGTATTATCTGTTCGGTAATTTTACGATTTCCTCCCACTATACAACCTACCCAGAAAATGAGGATCTATGCGAAACGGGTGTGACGGCAATTGCTAAAACAGAAAGTGGGATACCGATTGTTTTGAATAGCTTGTCAGGAATTGGACAGGAAGAACGTTTGGAATTTAAGGTTTTGGGAACAAAAAAAGTAATGACAATTCGCAATTGGTCAGAGCTTTGGGTAAGTGAAAAAGATCAAGAAGCTGTTCAAGTTTTTCCCGACAATCAGCCTGATAGTCTTTTAGACGCGTGTCATAGCTTGATAAACGGTAAGGAGTCTTTAGTGGTTTCATTTGAAGAAGGATTGAGGGTGCAAAAATGGATTGATCAGTTGTTAAAATGAAAATTGCACGTTGAGTTGAATTGATTATAATACTCTGATTATCATCTTAATAAAAGTAACATAGAGCTCTCCGATATAAAAGGAAGAGCTTTTTGCGCTCATATACCTGCTCGCTAGCGGTAAAATACTTTTTTTACTTCTTGTATAAAGCTACTCGGTATGGAAATAGTTGTGCTTCCATAATTCCTTCTTTAACAGCGGGGTCGTTATTCATAAGTTCAATGGCTTCTTCCTCTGTGTCAACTTCTAAAATGACGATGCCAATTGGGTCTAAGTTCAAAGTTCTACCCGCCAAAAGGAGTCTTCCTTCTTCCTGCAAATTTTGTAATACCTCGAAATGATGTTGAATGATTGAATTTTCTTTTTCAGTCCAATTATCTTGATTTAATAAGGAAGGAATAAGTTTGAGTTGATATAAAAACTGTAATTTTTCCAATAGAATTCTCCTTAGTATTGTAAAGTATCTAATATCTATTGTAACAAAAACATAAAATGATTGAAAAATATGCAAAAGGTTATAAAAGAAGATGATGGTCAATTATAGGCTTGAATCTATCGAAAGGTGACCTCGAAACTGATATTATATTGATTGCGGGTTCGGTATTCATTATCGATCAAGTTCCCTTGTTGCAGTGTTCTTATGTTCTAAAGTAATCGATTATGTAATAGAAGGACTGAATAACCGGACGGAAGTAACAATCCCTGAATCATAAAGAAGTTTTATATTATCATCAATCATCAGGAACTAGTCCCATTAAAACAGCTCTTCAGCAATGTTGATGATTAGGCATTTGTTGTAGTCCATGAAGTACGTGTCGGGGAGTAGTTTTAGTGCTAGCTAATCTTAAATAATTTATCATTTCCCATTAGATAATTAAAAAAGATTGTAGCCCTCAGTGATTAAGCACTTGAGGGCTTTTCTAATTAAATGAACGAATAGGCTTATCTATGGGAGTTATCTCTTTTTATTTTTCCCAAGATCTTTCAGAGCGGCTTTATTTTTAACGACTACTTTTTCGAACTCTACTTGTACATGAATAATGTTTTCTTCCATCACCTGAACGCCAGTAACTTTTCCTTTACGTCCCTTAATTCTTATATCTTCATCAACAGAAGGTATATTTCTCAAAGCTTGATTTAACACAATAGAATTATTTTCATAAAAAAATACTGCAAACATCTTATTATCCCCTTTACACCTTAAAAGTTAGAATCTATTTATTTTATGATTCTCATGAAAAAATAGAACTTTAAGTAGAAGATGGGACTTAATTAAAATCTTTGTTCAATGCCATCTATATAACGCCGACTATATTGCTTTTCTGGGATTGTTAGAGTCATGTACTAATTTTCGTATATTAATTCTTAGGTATTATTCTTGTGAAAATTATAACTTCTTTCTTTACCTTCTTGTTTAGAGCGACAGTGAACGAGCGAATAGAAGGAGCTACCTTAGTATATCTATTAAATAACAAGTGCTTTAATCAATAACTTTCTTCCTTACTTGATTTTTAATTATTGATGAGAAATATTTTCAACATAAGAGTTTCTTCTATAGAATTAGATTTTAGTAAAAATAATCTTTGGCCATTTTGCAAAGTCACATTCTTTCCTTAATGTTAAATTAACTTCTGGGACTTTATAGTTTACTTAAGTATTAGTCATTGAGGATTCAATATTTTCATTTAGAAAGTTCAAGAAAAAGACTTGCCATAACACTTAAAGGATGTTATGATAAGCACTCGTCGTTCTTATGTCGAAAAAGGAAATTAAAAAAAGATATTGACAATGAAAAAAGAATTTGTTATGATATAAAAGTTGTCAAAACGACACGTTTTAAAAATGAACATTGAAAACTGAACATGCAAAACGTTAAGACATATAGCTTGATAGACTAGCTTCGGTTAGTCAGATAGCAAACAATTTTGACATCATTTAATGATGATGCCAGCAAAACAAAATGAGCTTTTTAAGTTCTCTATTATGGAGAGTTTGATCCTGGCTCAGGACGAACGCTGGCGGCGTGCCTAATACATGCAAGTCGAGCGGATGAAGAAGAAGCTTGCTTCTTCTGATTTAGCGGCGGACGGGTGAGTAACACGTGGGCAACCTGCCCTGTAGATTGGGATAACTCCGGGAAACCGGGGCTAATACCGAATAATCCATTTCCTCACATGGGGGAATGTTAAAAGACGGTCTCGGCTGTCACTACAGGATGGGCCCGCGGCGCATTAGCTAGTTGGTGAGGTAACGGCTCACCAAGGCGACGATGCGTAGCCGACCTGAGAGGGTGATCGGCCACACTGGGACTGAGACACGGCCCAG
>NZ_JBAWSY010000031.1:0-21858 GCF_037104765.1 Psychrobacillus mangrovi
TCCAAAAGCTTTATAAGCCCTAACCCAATGTTTGATTGGCGTTGAAGATGGAATACCATGTTTTTGTGCTAATAATAAGTATCCCAGGTGTCCTTTTAAATACTCTTGAACAATCTTTAATTTAAAACCTTGGCTATATTTCGCCATATAAAAACACCCCAAAGGTTAGATTTATTACTCTAACTTTTGGGGCGCAGCACCCGACATGATGGTCTTCTTTAACTAAAGCACCCGTTAGTTCAATAATAACGCTCTAAGAATTTTTATTTATTTAAGTTACTCATAAATAATTTCTTATTCTTATAAACAATGGAACTTACTTATGCACTACAATAATCCATCCAAAAAATTTCATTAGTAGAAACACGCTTCCCTGAATAATACGTTTTATCCCACGTAAAAACACCTTCGTTAAATGCACTTGTGTTAAGTGTGCCGTTTTCGGAGGTGACTTATTTTTTCTTATTAATTCAGGTTAGCCCATCGTCATGTATTTTTTTATTATTTCTTTGACTATCTTCAGACGAAAATTTCTTGTTATTAATGGCTAAATATTTGGCATAATGAATCGTGTTTCTTGCTACGTCTAGTTCACAATTAAAAATCACTGGGACTCCAGGACGCCAATTTACTTCAAATAACCACAATCTTTGGTTCTCATCGATTCCAACGTCGATTCCTAGTTCATCGAATGAGACACCATCGTATAAAGTATCAAAATGGGTAGCAAAGCTTAAGGAGAAGTGCTCAAGCGTTTTTTTGACATTGAACCAATCATCATTAAACTCTTTTTGTAAAAAATGATTAGTATAAGCAGTATAACCGCCACTACTTAAATTTGATGTAATGCTTTTCAATGGTCCTATACGAGGGTAAATGGATGTTATGACCCATCTGCCTTCTCCATTTTTTTGAACATGCAATCGGAAGTCGTATACATGGCCAGATTTTAGCTGGCATGAAATAAACCTTTGAACTAAATATTCTTGTTCTTGGATTTTAAGTAATGCCAAGTCCAGCAACTCTTGTTTCTTATAAATTGAGATTTTGCCCGCTTCATTAATTTTGAACTTTTCATCATCTTCTTTTTCAATGAAAAGGATGCCTTCGCCTTGGTGTCCAAAAACAGGTTTCATAATGACTTTTGGATATAGATTAATCATGTCCAGTAATTTTTCGACATTAGTTAATTCGAGTGCTGGAATCAAGTATTGTTTAAATTCCTTTCCTTTCTTAATCCGTTTATAGACACTCAATTTATCTCCAATTGAATGACTTGTAAATGGAATCCTCTCAGATAAATAATCTATAATTTTCTCTGCTTTTTCATTCAAGGGATAACTTGAATTATAAATAACATCGGGATACGGGTATTCCTTGTTCATCCACACACCATTTTCATAGTATTTTCCGATAATTGTTTCTTTTTCAATATCAACTTTACCCGGCGTGAAGTAAAAAAATTCCATACCTTCAGCTTTAGCCACAACTGAATAGGCATAGGCTTTATTTACTTTCTGAGGATCTTTCCTATGATGCAACATACCAATTAAGGTCATATTTCCCTCGACTCTCCTTATAAATAATCCATTCTAAGCAAATTATTAAAAAGTGTTGTTTGCGTTTTTGTTCGTTTTAAAGGGCTATGAATAAAAACCCGAAAAACCTATTAAGTTATTAACTTCTTACCATTTACTTAAAATTTTATGAATTAAGAATTAGTTGTTGGTGTTCAAAGTTTTTTCAATTCCATACATAGTATGTTTTTTTAAAAATAATTAAAACCTTTGAAGGGTTTTAATTAGCGAGGTCCTTTAAAAAAAGTCTACTACGTGTTAATAAGTATTGTTTTTGTAGAAACTTAAAAGGAATACTTGGGAAGTGTTAACGGTAAATCGCAAGACCGTAAGGTCGAGAATACAAGGAGTTGATACGTAAAGGGATATTCCAACCTCTTGCCTAATGGTAACTCCTTGTTCAACTAAACTGCTGCGTTAGTTCAATAAAGAAGCCAGCTTTACAGGTAGCCATTTGTTTAACTAAAGCACCCGTTAGTTAAATTAATAATATTTTCCCTTTATAAATCAATGATGTTATCAAAAGATGTAACTTTTCCGTTAATTAAAACCTTAACTTTTACATTTCCAGGATTCATTTTAAATATATACTGTTTTAATTCCGTATTTTCTTGATTTTCACTATTAAATTTTATATTTAGTATACTATCAATTACTTCAAATTCAGTAAGTGTAAGCGTTTCTGTCGATTGAAAAATAATATAAGCATTCATGCCCTTTTTAATGAGTTGTAATTGATGTTCCGTATTAATCACGTTTTGAACTTTTTCAGGAATATCGAAAGTTTGATCAATACTTACACTTGATGAATTACACGCTGATAATATTAATGTGAAGAATAGTATTAGATAAAATAATTTTTTTATAGTTATCACTCTCCATAAGAATTCTTGCAATTTTTTAGTTCTCTTCTTGAACTAAACTGCCGCGTTAGTTCAATAAGAAACCGTTTATAACTTTTAAAACTTTTATAACTTTCTTTAACTAACCCTCCCTTTTCTACGTTTGAAACGAATTGAGGTTCCATATTTCGCAATTCTTCTATTTCTATTGAACAAAATTCATTTTCTTCTTCAACTAACCTGCTGCGTTAGTCTAAGTGGAACATTTCACAATGGATTTCTGAGATCTACTTGATATTTCGGATAAAAAATAGACCATCGATATATGATGATCTTGTTTAACTAAAGCACCCGTTAGTTCAATAAGGAATTTCAATTTAACTCCGAAACTTTTCCTAAGTTCATTCAATTTTTTTTATATATGCTTTGTATAACTTGTCATTAACTTTGATTGCTATTGCCTCTTCGATATTTATATCCTTTATTTCAAAAACTTTACTCGGACTTTTATATGGGTTTTGGTCTTCAGAGTAAGACACAATTGCTTGAATTTGAGTAATTTTTCCTATTTGTTTTTCAACTACGTTAGTAGCTAAAACTTCATCGGTCATTAGATATGTTAAGTTGTATATTTTAATTTTGGCTGGGGTAGTATTAGTAAATTCAGCACTGCTTAATTTGTTCGTATTACATCCTGAAAGTAAAATAGAAACAAAAATTAAACCTATTATTATTGCTTTCTTCAATGTACTCACCCCTTTAACATACAATTAAAAACATCTTGTTATTGAACTAACCTTCTTACTTTAGTTCAATAAGAAAAAAGGCTTTCCTCTTTCTTGAAGTAAAGCACCCGTTAGTGAAAAATCATAATACAGGCTTACTAATTTTTTTCGTGGAATTCTTTAAAATCTTGAAGAAATCACTATCATTTTCGACTGTATAGTATTCGTGCGTTTCATCGTGCGTATCAATGATACAAAGTAATTTTTTATCTGAATCAATATACATTGCATATCCTGTATTAAATGTAATATTGATTCGGTAATCGTAATCACTTGAAATATCTGTTACTCTTTTAAATTTAGCATTTTTAAAGGCATCTATAAGTTCCTGTTGCGTTTCTTCTTGAATTTCAATTGATGTGAATATATCCTCTGTTTCTACATCGATACTTTCAATGCTTACAAATGGGTTTTCTGCATTTAAATCAGCATAATCCCCTAATACATCTGATGCGGAATAAGTCCTATTAGCAAAGAAAATGATCCCCACCATAATAAGCAATAAAGCCACAATTATGATTCCTCTTTTTTTGAAATTTCGCAATATTCTCTCCGTATTGACACCTTCTTTTTTTATTCTTATTCAACTAAACTGCTGCGTTATTTAAACAAGAAAAACCAAGCATTAGTCTTTAAAGTTTATATTGTCTCCTATAAAATAATCTTTGGTCTGTGTCTCTTCGTCTGCTTCCCACTCAATATGAATACGAGCTTCTTTAAAAATCTTTTTAACTTCTGCCTCGCTTAATCCTTTTGAATAAAAGATCAATTCGTAATGGTATTTAGCAAAGTTCTCCTCAATATTATCTTGTGAAGTACTGTCCCCTCCCCAATACCGTTCTAATCCATCATACTCTTTAAGCAAAGTTCTCCAATCATTAAACATTTCAATTTTTCTTTTCACCCCATCACCATGCTCCATAGAAAAATCGAAAGCAAGTTTTTTAAAGTCCTTTTGGTTTGATTCACCGTACTCATTTGTTCGTCCTAAACCATTAAATTCCTCAGCCGTAACATTCGAAATAATCGTATTAACTTGGATATCGGGGTCTGTATTATTGCAAGCAGTTAATATGTAACAAAGCCCAATTAATAAGAATAAAATTCTTTTCAAATAAATCCCCCTTGAATAATTTACATATATTAACTTATTCAACACCACTATTAATATCCCTTCTTATTGAACTAACCTGCCCCGTTAGTTCAATAAGAGAAAGCTACCCTTACAGGCAACCACTTGTTTAACTAAAGCACCCGTTAGTTTAAGTGAAATTATTCACATTGTCATAAATTTTAAACCTTAAAAATGGATGGGGCTGTCCCAAAAGTCATTAAAAAATGACTTTGGTGGCAGCCTTTTTTCTACTTATAAATACAAAAAAATCGTCCTCTATTATAAAATGAAGTTACCACACAACACTTTAATAGGAGGACGATTTTCTATGAGTAATCAAATGATCACTACCCAAAATTATACCATCGAACAGACTTCTCTTCCATTATCAATTGAGGAAAAACCATTCCAACCTAAGACGGATGTGGATTCCTCAAATACAGACCGCAACCACTTCAAACCAGTGTTTATCCCTTACAACAACCAACAAGGCATGGCTATCTTCGACCTTCAGGGATTGATCCCTGAACATCATGTTGCCCGTGTCATCGACCGCATGGTCGAGTCCATTGAGGATAATATTTTTTACCAACACTATAAAGGCGGTGGACGAAGCTCCTATCATCCGAAAATGATGGTGAAGGTGCTTTTGTATGCCTATTCCCAGAAGGTCTATTCCTGCCGGGAGATTGCGAAGCTGCTGGAGGAGAACATTCCAGCCATGTGGCTCGCGGCGATGCAAAAACCCGACTACCGGACAATCAATCGTTTTCGAACCCACCAGATGGCGGAACTTTTGCCTTCCCTTTTTGAGGAGATGATTCTCAAACTGATGGAGGAAAAGTTCATCACCCTGGAAAACTACTTCCTCGACGGTACGAAAATTGAGGCCAATGCCAATAAACATACGTATGTTTGGAAAAAAGCTATCAATAAAAATGAAACGAAGCTTTTGGCGAAAATCGAGGAAATGTACCAACAGATCCAGTCCGTTGCGAATCGGGAGAATGAAGACCTCCACACGGAGGAGTCTAAGAAAGAATTAACGGTTGAGCAAAAGCTTCAAATGATCGAATCCGTCCTGGAGGAGGAAGTCGAACGGAAAAAGGTAGATTGGGAAACGGAGACCGAAAAGGAAGTCAGGAAGGAAAAGCGGCGTGTACTTGGAGGATTGAAAAAGTCATTGAAACTTGTCCGGGAGAACTTCATCCCCCGCTATCTGAAATACCAACACCAAAAAGAACTACTCGGCGACCGTAACAGTTATTCCAAAACCAATCCCGATGCAACTTTCATGCGGATGAAGGATGACCATATGAAGAATGGTCAGCTCAAGCCCGGTTATAATGTTCAGATGGCCACTGAAAATCAATTCATCCTGTTCTATTCGGTCCATCAACGTCCGACTGATACACGTTGCCTGATCCCGCATCTTGAAGCCTACCGGCAAACAAACCTTCCTATGCCAAAGAGAGTGGTTGCCGATGCAGGTTACGGCAGCGAAGAAAACTATCGCTACTTGATTGGGGACAGCGAGACAGAACCGATTGCCGAATTCCTCATTCCGTACAATACATATTTGAAGGAAAAAACAAAGGGCTATCGGAACAATCCATACAATGCAAAGAATTGGGATTATGTAGAAGAGGACGACTTGTTCATTTGTCCGAACGGCCGCCGTGTTCCCTTCAAGAAGTACATGAAGAAAAAGAATGCCTCCGGCTTTGTACAGGACTTCAAAATCTACGAATGTGAAGACTGTAGTGATTGTCCACTGAAGGCCTTGTGCACAAAGGCGAAGGGGAACCGGCAGGTTCACTGGAACCCAGTTTATGAAGAATTAACAGAGACGGCAAAGATAGCCCTTGAAGATGAAACCCTTAAACATGTCTATTCCCGCAGAAAGATTGAAGCGGAGACAGTTTTTGGAAATCTCAAGGGCAATTTGGCGTTCCGTCAATTCCTGCTTCGGGGACTTGAAAAGGTCCAAACGGAATTTGGCATACTGGCAATGTCCCATAACTTGCTGAAAGTGGTGGGCCTATTGTGCAGAAACCACCTTATAAAACGAAAAATCAAAAAAGAAGGTGGAGAAAAACGATTTATTTTTCTCCACCTTCTTCATTTTAGGGACTTTTTAGACAGCCCCTTCATTATTTATGAATTCACCATAGAACTTGCAAGTTCTTCAATTACTTTTGCTGTTTTTACTACATCTTCCGCAACTAATAAGTGCGTGCAGTTTTCAAACGGAATCACTTCAGAATTCGGAATCTGTTCCTTCATGTATTCCGCTGTTTCTTTTGAGTAAAGTGTACTCTTTTCTCCATACACAATTTGTGTTGGTACAGTGATTTGTGGTAACACGTCACGATAATCGCCAACTGCCATCGCATGCCACATTGCCGCTAATACATGAGGGGTATTGCCGTTGACTACTAAATTGAGCTGCTCTTCCATCATTTCACCAGTCAAGTATGGGACGGTCACTTTAAAGAAAGGCTTTGCGAATTCCATCAAGCTATCATTGATCACTGTCAAATCATTCAATGAGTCTTCCCGCGTATATTTACCGTGATAAAGACCTAAATTCCAATCCTCTTCATTGACTAATTTTGGTGTCATGTCGAACAACGATACGGCCTTCAATCTGGATACACCGAAGTTTTTTACATACTCGAATGTCGTAGAAACCCCCATCGAGTGTCCAACTAATGTGACATTCATCAAGTTAAGATGCTCCATTAGTTCTTCCAAATCGGAAGCGAATCTCTTCAATGTCAAACCATGCTCCGGGCGATCAGAAGCGCCATGTCCTCTCAAATCAAAAGACACTACATTGAACTTTTTGCTCAATTCTTCAAATGGTTGATCGAATGCTGTATGATCCGATGACCAGCCATGGACGAGCACAATCGGTTGTCCTTCTCCTTTTTGCTGATAATACAATTTGACGCCGTCACTTGTTTCGAAAAATGCCATGATGCTTTCCTCCTTCTAGTAGGTCTCAACATAAAGTTGTTGTTAAATTGTTTATAAAAACCCTTTATTGCATAACTTTTTCTACCATAAATAAAGTTTACTCCTGCATTATCTGAATAAGGTTGCCGCATGTATCGTCGAAGACAGCTATTGTGACTTCGCCCATTTGTACAGCTGTAGATGCTATTTCTCATTTATAAAAATTAATATGCATTCGTTATATGACTTCCCCATTCACGGTTAGGTTGCAACCAGCTAACGCTTCTTTCCAGAATTAAATCATCCAGTCTTACTTCGTAATCCTTGCGGTATGGTTTAATAAATTCTTCCGCAAGCCAGCTATCTCTCGTGCCTTGCCATGTTTCATAAATAATCAAGTCATCCGGCTGATCCAGATCGTCCGATACAATGGCGCTAATGAAGGCCTTCTCGGATGACATCTCCTCAATAAGGGAAGATAGCTCCTTGCGGAATTCTTCTTTTTTCCCTGGTTTAGCTTTGAATCGAATATTCAGTTGAACTTGTTGATTGGTCATATTGACTCCTCCTATAAATTTTATATTTTGCGGCGATTCCGTTACACCATTCCCCATTAACCTTTTTTCGGGACTATTTGTAATTTCTGCGCAGTGAAATTAAACCTGTGCTAGCCCGCCATCTACGAATAATTCAGCACCCGTCAAGTAACTGCTTTCGTCTGAAGCAAGGAAAGATACAACGTTTGCTACTTCTTCAGGTGTCCCAACTTTTCCAGCGGGAACAGTATTTCTGCTATTTTCCAGTACCTCTTCAAGTGCATCACCAAAAAGCTCATCGTATGCAGGTGTAAGAATACTTCCTGGACAAACCACATTTACACGGATTTCAGTACCTTTTAGGTCAAGAATCCAGTTGCGAACTAGTGCTCTTAATGCTGCTTTAGATGCTCCATATACACTAAACGCTGGGTTGCCAATTGATCCAGCAGTAGAGCCCGTTACAATAATAGAACCTACTTTGTCCGGGAATAGTGATAACGCTTTTTGAACAGTAAAGATGGTTCCTTTAACGTTAATGTCGAACGTTCTATCAACCTGCTCTTCAGTAATTTCACCTAGCGGAAGGAAGTTGCCGGTGCCTGCATTAGCAAAAAGAATGTCCAACTTACCTTTTTCCTGCTTTATAATGTCATATAGTTTGTCTAAGTCTTCAAGCTTAGAAATATCACCTTGAACACCGGTTACGTTCTTGCCAATTTGGTTAACAGCTTTATCAAGTTCGTTTTGTCTACGTCCCGTGATATAAACATATGCACCTTCGTTTACAAATTTTTGTGCTGTAGCAAGACCAATCCCACTTGTTCCACCCGTTACAAGCGCTATTTTACCTTCAAATTTACCCATACTTAACACTCCTTTAGAATTAATTTTATTTTATGTCTAATACCTTTAAGTACTTGAAGAACAACTTACAAGATATAGTATCCTTCAGTAAGCACATTAACGGAAGTACCCACTTTTTTGTGATATAGTAACTAAAAAGTAATAAATGTGGAATGGAGAGGTTTAGACTTGAAAAAATTTAGTTGTGGTTTTGAAGTGACAAAGGAAGTTATTGGCGGAAAATGGAAAGGTCTTGTATTATACCTTTTAATGAATGGACCAAAGAGAACGAGTGAATTAAAGCGCATTGTCCCAAATATAACTCAGAAAATGCTGATTCAAACACTTAGAGAGCTTGAAGACAGTGGACTTGTGAGCAGAAAGATGTATAATCAAGTACCACCGAAGGTTGAATATTCATCCACTGAACTTGGAGAATCTCTTAAACCTATCTTGCAGGAGCTCTGTCAATGGGGAAGCCATTATGCGGAGCAAGAGTATGCAGAAGGTGAATTTGAAATCGCACAACCAGAAGAGGCTTCTTAATGAGGAAACCAACTTATAACACCTTATATGTAAGGTATTTTATTGTTGTACTAAGATTTGGCCATTTTAATTCGAAGTAGATGGCCTCGACTGATTCTTTAAGACCATTAAAGCTTCCTTAATGTAGTTAAAAACGGGGGTAGCGTCCTTGGAATCTACTTACGTTGAAATCCGAATTTTCCTGACGCTAACCTATTTATTGTAGGGATTCTGCCCTGTTGTAACATAAGTAGAACTTCTTTACTTTTTACTACAGGATTACTGGCACGACTATTAGAACAGAAAACAGTTACCATCGTATTACCTCCTGTACGGTTATCATTCATAGGATCACGTGTATATTATTTACCTCTTTTTAAAATGTATAACTGGACTCTGAAAAAACTTGTTATCTGCAAAAAAAAGGAATGCCCGATTGAACACAAGTTAAACAACACTCTTCGACTAACCTGCTGCGTTAGTTTGAGTGTACCATTTCACAATGGATTTCTGAGTTCTACTTGATGTTTCGGATAAAAAAAGACCATCGAAATGATGATCCAGTCTAACTAAAGCACCCGTTAGTTTAATAAGGTTAAGAAAATAATGAAGATTATTGTTCAATCAATATGACAGTAAAAACTTTATAAAAACGGTAATTATTCTTCTAAAACTTCTAAATGTAATAGGTCGCTTTTTAATTCATTTTGAGATGAATAGCCTGTTTGGATAATATTATCTTTATTACGAGCAAAATATTTATATTCTACTTCTGGTTCAGTATCAAAAATTACACCTATGTGATATGGATTCATGTGTTCATAGCCGTCCTCACGATGTGGCACTGTCCAATATCCCCACGTTTCCCCAGGGTACTGTTCTTCCAAATGCATCTGTATATAACCTACTTTTTTTTCAATTTGCATATCAATCCAATATGGGCGTACGAAATAAAAGATTCCAAAAGACACCAAATATAAAATAGCTAATCCCTGAACAATTTTCCTCCATTTTCCTTTCAAAATGAAAGAAACCAATAGAATAACAAATAAAATTCCACCGACTATCATAAATTCAATTAATTCATTTGGATGCAATGAATACCCCCCTTTTTATTGAATCAGTTCATAAGTTTCTTCTTCAACTAACCTGCCTCGTTAGTTTAACAACTTTATCATGTCTAAATCATGCACCTATTGATTCTTTTAGTCTAGTTTCAATTGAATTGATTACACCTCGTACAATTTATCTTCGTTCCCATCACAAGTGGCGATTCTAAATTAGGGCACGTTTTGCTAGACGCGAATTACAAGTTGCTGGTCTTGTTGAACAACTAGAAGCCAATACCTATCGTATAACAGATTTAGGAATAAAGGTCTTAAAGCAATTCCCCTACAATGCAACTATGTCTATAATAAGCAAATTCATTAAGAGAATAGCCATTATTGATGGTGTTGAAGAAAGAATACAGAGATTTTTGAAGAGATAGATGAAAGTATTTTTTACCATATTAAAATATCACCTTTGTTATAATATAGACAGTTCCTAACCATTATTGATAGTGATAAACAAAGGGGTGTGTGGCTATGTCTATAAAGTATATTTTAATCAAATCTAGTTTTTCACCTAGAAAAATTTCTATGAATGATTTTCAAAAACTTACTAATATGTTGCCTGATAAACGAAAGCCTTTAAGGTTTTCAGAAGGTTTTGTATTGCAAAAAGACATGTTTAATAAATGGAATACTATGATGGCTGTTCCTGAGCATTTTAGAAGAGTACAGGTTGATTTTCGAAAAGTCCAAGAGTTGAATGCAGGTAGATCCTTGCAAGAAGTTATAAATGCAACTAAAAGTATCTCTACAGTAAGTAATATGAACTTATTGACCGTTCAATCTGTGCAACGTGTATTAGAGCCAACAAATTTCAATATACCAAATATACATCAGAATATTTCTCACTCTGTAACGGCACTATCTGATGCACTTCAATCCTTTAATGACATTTCGAGTGTCACAAGGAATGCACAAAATATCATTAATTCAGTATCTTTGATAACACCTGCAACGCAAGCCACTAAAAGTTATCTGGAAACAATGCAATCTCTGCAATCTTTGAAAGATAGTTGGAGCCGGTCATTTAAAACGATATTAAAAAATTTAGATGAATCCAATCAATCTTATCGTGAAAACCAGTATGATCTTGTGACATTGGCACAAAAAAGCCAGTGGTTTCTATATGAAGAATTAATTGATCGATATTTAGAAGAGCAAAGTGAGAGTCAAGTTACTGATTTGAATGAAGAATTAGTTGTCGATTATGTTTCACACCATTTAGATGAATGTATTACAGATATTATCAACTCCCCATGTTATGCTACACAAAAGAAAGTTATTGAACAGAGTTTCCATGCTTATTCAATTGGTCATTATGAAACGGCAATTTTCCCATTGTTCGGTGCATTTGATAATGTCATAAGTCGTTGGGCAACAGGACTATTAACTAACCCATATGAGCACCAAAAAGTCTATATAACTAGCTTCAGAAGAATATTAAAAAGAAACATAAGAGATAAAGCGGAATTAGTTGAAAATATACAAAGTATTAACTTGTTAAAGGTATTAACCGTTATAAATGCTTATATAGATCTATTCGACAATAATCCGTCTAATTCTGCTAAAATTAATCGAAATGCTATTCTTCACGGTAGTTTTAACTATGAGTTACTAACCAAAGAAAGCTACTTGAAAATGATTGTATTGCTTAAATCAGCTTTAGTATTGTTAGAGGTTTCACCTTCAGAACTAGACATTAATATTTCTAAATAGAGACGGAGACGATAATATGAAAGAATTTGATCCTAATTGGACCACGATTTCAGAAAAACATCATCTTGTACCGAACACATATTTAAAAGGGTGGCAACATAAAGACTCCTATGTTTATTATATCGATAAAAATGAAAATAATATTGACTTCGCTAATCCAGACCAGAGTAAAAATACACGGAAAATTGTTCGAACAAGTAATTTTTATTCGAGAAGAGTAGGCGCTTTATTCCAAAGTAAGTTAGATTGTGACAAATACTTTGCCCCTTTAAGATTACATGGATATAAAGTTAAAATTGACGGTTTAGAGGTCTCAGATTCTATTAGACTGAATAACAGCTTTTTAGACGAGTTTGATTTATGGAGTGTTTATGATACCAATGACAACTTAATTTCAGAGGATGAAAAGCAATCTTTAAAAGAAGAGATTAAGTCTATTCATATTCGAGACTTAGAAGAAGCATGGAATCAAATTTTTGAAAATACTTGGTTTGACGTACGAAATGACATCTTAACAGAAGTAAATAAAAATAAGAAAGTCAATAAAATACCAGCTGTCAGACGTGAAGAATTAGTTGGATTTATGGTGTCTATGGAATGGAGAACAGAACCTGCCCAACCAATATTAAAAAATATGTTCAACGAATTAATACGATTACTTGGTATTGAAGAATTTTTAAATGATCCTATTCCGGAAGAGAAAAAAATGTATCCTTTTATCAATACTTACGGAGAAAATTATTTACATAATATATTGCTTAGTATGTATCATCAATTATTCAATAAAAAAGGACCAATTTATGAAGAAATTCAATATATTTTAAATAACATGAATCTAGAACTTTTTGTTCCTGAAATTGGTTGTGAGTTTATCACTACAGACAATCCAGTTTGTCGTTTTCAGAATGATCGAGATCAAACAGAATATCTTTTTCCTATAAGTCCTGATTTAGCGTGTGCTGTGCGAAAAGGTAGTCCAGTCGATAAAAATCATTATTTCTTAAATACTCTTAGCAAAGATGAAGTATTTGCGTATAATGAACAGTTAAAAAAAGATTGTAACAAGGGCTATATACTTGGTCAGCCATCAAAGAAGCCATATTTTAAATAATAGCGATTTAGAGACTTCGGTTCGCTCGTGGTTTTCTATTAGAGACAAAAAAAGCGACCAACTCAATTAAGAGGCGGTTGCTTTTATTTTGGTCTTGATTTTTTCACATCTTTTTCTCCTTAATCCACGAATAAATTCGATATGTCCCAAAGATAACTTTATAATCGTTTTCATCGTCAATACGCTTTTGAACTTCAATTCTTTGTTCTTCATTCGCTATTTCATTTGAACAACGTGCGACCATTAAAAATAAAACAACAAAAATAAAAAACGATTTTCGAGTTTTCAAAATATCCCCCAATAAACTTGTCGGACACTAATCAACTTAATCATTTAATTTCCTTAGATGATGCGTCTCTTTCAATTTTCTTTGTTTTTATAAATGAATTCAAATCTCTAAAAAAGACATAATACGCAAGCAATACTACCGCTATCATTGGATATGCAATTGCAGGGTATTTATCAAATATATAATCTCGCTGAGCAATGATGAAATATTGTACCATTATTAACAAAATTAAAGTGTGAATAACTGAAAGCAATTGTTTATGTTTTCTGAAAAACAATATAGATACTAAATATACTACATTTACTAGAACAAAAGCCCACATAGCATCGATAGCAAATAATTCACTTTCCACTATGAACACCCCTTAATAAAAAATTTACTCCTAGTTAAAGGATACCCCCTTAACCTATAAAACACCTTTAGATTTTCCTTATTGAACTAAACTGCCGCATTAGTTCAATAAGAAAAGAGAGCTGCCTAAGCAACCAACGATCTTTAACTAAAGCACCCGTTAGTTGAACAATGTAAAGTAAAATTTTTAAAAAAGTAGTTTATATAAAACATACCCAACTACTAAAACAACAATTAGTATCCCTGTTCCTTTCCAACCCATACCACCTGTTAAATCAGTTAGATTTCCAGTTTCACCTCTACTAAATCCATCTCTTAATGCACCGCCAGGATTTTTTTTTAGTTCTTGTTGTCTTAATCTTTCTCTTTTTTCTTTTGGAGTTTCTTGTCTATTATTCAAATCAAACACCCCCTATGGATTACTGTATTCTCTAATTTCTATGGGTTTACCTTCTTTTACTAACCAGCCCCGTTAGTTCAATAAGAAAAGTGAGCTGTATTATCAGCCCTACATTTTACTCAAGCACCCGTTAGCAGAACAAGGAATTATTGGATTTTTAATCTTTTCACCAATTTTAATGCTTCTTTAGTAGAACCAATTAAAGTAGTGTCTCCTTTAAATTCTCTTAGCTTTAACGCTTCTATAAAGCATTCTACAGCTTCATCTAACCTTCCCATTTCCATTAGACATTTTCCCTTGTGTTGCAAAGCAAAATCTAAGTATGTTTCTAGCTTATTGTCTTTACATTTTTTAAAAGCTTTTTCAAAATGCTCTAACGCTTCATCATGTTTTTCATAATACTTTAATGCTTCGCCAATTCGTATTAATGTTACAGTTTCTCTTGTTATGTTTCCCTCTTTTAATGCGTGACATAGGCAAATATTTAAGTAATTGAGTGCTTTCTGAGGCTCACCACAAACTCTATACAAATTACCTACTGTTCCGTAAAGAAAATACTTATCGCTTTCTTCAATATTAATTTTTAATAAATATTCCGCATCAGAAATAACTTGTTTTAATCTCAAAGGATTTGAAGTCTTTTCTCGTAGAAAATCGTTACTATCAAAATAAATAAACTCATTTACGGAAGAAAGACTTTTTTTAAAATCAACTATTCTCATATCTTATCTCCCCCAAATTAGCTATGTCATCTTAAACTAAACTGCGGCGTTAGTTCAATAAGAAAAAATGCTTTACTCCTTCTTGAAGTAAAGCACCCGTTAGTTTAAGTGAAAAAACTCACAATTCGACTCTAGAGATTATCCCGCTATACATAGCTTTCCAGCTATCGTCGTCCTGCTTATCGGCTCGATATAATTTTAGAGTACCTTTATACAAATGCCCTTCAACATCTTTAGTAAATTCGAAGAAATCGGGTTGTTGTTGTAATTCATCTAAATCGGTATAAAATAATTCAGTTTTATAAATAGGTAATCCAGAAGGTGTCTGTAAATATTCTTCCGTAGTTAAGTATGAAACACCTTGAGAATCTAAAACTGTTAATGGAGTCACTGATACAACTTCTTCTTTATCCATATCAGGTAAAGTCTCAACTTCTACTGCTTGTCCATTAGTTACATCTTCCATCTTCACTTATTTTGCTTGTACTTGTTCTTCTGCTTCCTCATTTGCACTACACCCAGCTAACACAATAGCTCCAAGTAAAATCCCCGTGTAAAGATATTTTTTCAATATTCTCACTCCTTTATATCCATTTTATCATAAGAAATCAATTGTTCTTCAACTAAACTGCCGCGTTAGTTCAATAAGAAAAAAAATCTTTACTCCTTCTTGAAGTAAAGCACCTGTTAGTGAAATACTCAAAGCAAATTAGATATCCTTAATAAGCCATATAGCATTAGTAGAAGTCCTAAATAAAACAAAGCTGTTAATCCTGTAAAAGGGTCTAAAACAAAATCAAAAAACTCACTCCACTTTTCCTTAATAGAATTAGCTTTCTTTATACTCGGTATGAAAATAAACAACGAAATAACTATACAAATAACTCCTGCAATTAAGGATAAAACACCCATCATTGAACCCACCTTGTTTTATGTTTTTAAATCTTTTTAATTGAACTCAATCCCAAAAAGTTCCTAACCGCTTCTTCAACTAAACTGCCCCGTTAGTTCAATAAGAAAAAAGGCTTTACTTATTCTTGAAGTAAAGCACCCGTTAGTTTAAGTACATTTATTCACATACTTATAAAACTACTTTATTTTTAAGGCAGTTTGTATCCTTTAAGAAATTCACTGTTAGTATTTCTCGATCTTTATTTTCATTTTTATTTTTTCTTCGCTATCTGTTACTGTTTCTGTTTCAGAAACATTCTTAATAGAATCTTCAACTATTTGTTGAATCAAAGTAGCATCAATATTTGCATCCTTCGGGAAACCTACTGAAACTGTTAATTCATCAGTACCACCATCTATCATTATTGCTAGTGAATCACTATCAAGTTCCGTCTGCTCTGTAATAGATACTATTATTTCATTTTGTAATTCAGAAAATAAGTTTCTCTGAGAAACTACTACTTCCTGCTCGCTTTCTAATACCTCGGTTGTATTACATCCAACTAACAAGATTGAACAAAATACAATTCCTGAAATCATAGCTTGTTTCATCCTTTCTAAATTCCCCTTTCAAAAATAAATTGCACATTCCACAACAATTCTCCATACGTAAGTTTGACCCGAATGTAAATTATCTCTATTGCAATTGTTATAAATTAATACAATATTAGATTTGTAATAATTCACTTGTAATATATAACATACTAACCAAATTGAAATATTTAAAGTAGGTAAGATTGAAGCAATATATCAATGTACTTGATTAAAACCAATTAAGGCAACCCACACAGTTTAATATAGGTCTGTTGTTGCCCCTAATGTAGCACCGCGAATCATAGATTCATCACTAAACTTTATTAAATCACTTGGTTTTCCTGTAACCACTACACCAATAATATTAAGGTTCTGAGGTTCTAGTTTTATTTTGCCCTGATTAGTTATGTTATTAATAATTTTCTCTGCATCACTTTGATAATCACCACCATCCTCCTTTACCATCTCTAAAATCGATATAAAGTTAGAGGCAGAATAGGTATCTGCATTTCGGTTATATGAAAAGCCATATGCACCAAAACCATGGATTGTAGCGTCTCGGAAATCCTCATATTCGTTAAACTTATTATCATTTTCTATTTCATCTTTACTAAACGTATCTACCCAATACCATGCTAATTGCTCTTTAAATATTTGGTTTACTTCCTCAATTGAGTATCCATCATTAAATGAAAAAGCCATTTCTACAACAGTGTTATCGTCAATAATATTCAGTAAAGCCCTGTCATCAAATATTTGCGTATAGTTAACTTGTGGATGAAAAAATTCAACTACTCTTTCTCCTTGATAATATAAAGGAAGTCTCTCATCCTCTTTGCTAGCTGTTCCGTAAGCACCATTAGTATTAGTCAATCTAGATGTTCCAAAAATAGTAAAGACTTTTTCCTGTTCACCCCATGGAATTGGTACTCCTCCTACATTTTTTACTATCTTCATTTTTGCCGTTGCTGAAGTTGGAGAATAATTGTATATTGTACCTTGCTCTTCGATGTTGGCGCCCATAATATCGTTCCAAGTCGAATCTAATTCGGTCTCCTTTTCCATTTTCATTATCATCACTCTATCTCCAATAATATATAGACCAGGTAAAACAATAAGACTAATAACTAATGAAATGAGCACCATTCTTATCATTGAACGTTTCTTTGCTTTTTTTACTAATTTCTCAAATTCAAGATCTTTTGGAAAAAACTCATTTTCCTTGTTCATTTTTATACCTCCTATAATGTTCTATAAATTCTTTTCTTGCCCTATGGAGAATAGTCTTAACAGATCCTTCTTTCATGCTATATAGTTCTGCTATCTCTTTTATTTTTAGTCCTGTACTATATTTCAGAAGAAGCAACTGCCTGTATTTTGGTTTTAATTTAGTTAAAATTTCATGAATATCCCTTTCTAATTCAATTTGCATGAGGGCTTTTTCAGGTGTTTCTTCCTCAAATATTTCTTGTAAGTTGAATTTCAATAATATATCTCTTCGCCTAGTTTTCTTACGGGACATATCATAATATTGATTTACTGCTACTCTAAAAAGCCAAGCTTGGGTATTATTAAACTGGACTGAGTCTATGTATTGTAAAAATTTATAAGCAGTATCTTGAATAATATCTTCTGCATCTTCCTTAGATGCACCCATTTTTATTAGGTAAGAGTAAACAAATTTTAGTATCTCATTTAGTTTTTTCCCCATCATGGAATCATTCATTTCAAACCTCCCACCTTTAAAACGTTTCAATAATAAAAAGGTTAACAAAAAAATTACAAATTTAGGTTACTTATTTCTCTTTAACATATATTTCTTTAGTTAAAAGAACTTGGCAAGAAAGCTATCGCTTCTCGCCAAATAAATTAGAAGATATTGTTTAGAAATTATATTGATTACATTTAATTAATCTTCGACAGCCACTGGCTATTTATAGCTAGTTCTGCCCTTTGTTCGTTTTACCACTATTTGTGTGTTCACTCCAATTAATCTTAAACAACCTTTATATGAATTACCAACAAATCTCTTGAACTCTTCCTCCACAATCTGGCCCGGTTGCTGAACAACAGTTAAACAACACTCTTCAACTAAACTGCCGCTTTAGTTCAATAAGAAAAAAGGCTTTACTCCTTATTGAAGTAAAGCACCCGTTAGTTCAATAAGAAAATAGCAATTTAATGGTATCGAAACCAAACAAACCATCCTTTTTCCTTACTTTTAGCTAAAAATATTTGACCTTGGGCTAAGTCAGCTCCAGGTGCTTTGGGGAATTCTAAACGTATAAGCCATGACTTTTCAGCAATTTCTTTGCCACAAAAGGTTTTTGCCATTCCAAAATAGCCTTCTTCTTCTTTATTACCAACTGTTTTAGGAAAAGGTTTGGCAGTTACTACATTCCACTTAGTATATATGTCAGGTAAATCATCTAATCCAGTTCCATAAGTTTTTGGTATTAAAGTATTTAACGCTTCTATTACCTCTTTTTTATCCTTAAGCGATATTTTCTCTAAATCACTTAATACAGGACAATTTTTAGGCTGTGCATAAGCTTCAAATGACACCAAAGTAAATAATGAGATAATTAAAATTAGTACATACATTTTTTTCAAGATAAATTCACCTCTTTTCTAATCTTCCCAAATTAGAAAGAGGTATCCATCCATCTTAAAGACCCACCGTTAGTTCAATAAGAAAAAGCTACCCTTACAGGCAGCCACTTGTTTAACTAAAGCACCTGTTAGTTTAATAAGAGGTTGGTTTAGGAAAAATTTTAGTGTGTAGACAAAAGGCATTCGAATGAATCCATTCTATTCTGATTCATCTCTGGGAATAAAATTAATCTGTTTAGCTTGATACATATTATCTTTAAAAGTATAAATAATATGAATTTCACCTATAGATCCCCCAGCAGGAGCTATTGTCAGCCCTACTATAGCCACAAATTTGTTGTCAATAACTTCAAACCTTAAAGTACTTCCAATAGCGACATTTTCAAATATATGTGATGGAACAATGTTTAATTCCCTGATATTTATTTTGTTCTTCTCCTTACCAATACTAACAATAGCTTTTGAACTACTCAATTTAGTTTTTACATTTTTGTTAATAATGGCCATTGGATTATCTACAAGTTTCTCTAATAAATCCCCGTTATTATCTACGTGAAACACATGAGGTTCTTGTATTATTACTCCAGTACCTGTATCTGTTGTTAAAACAATAACTATTTCTTTCCTACCATCATTATTAATATCACTGTAATAGAGTTTTGGATAATACGTTATATTAGGGGAATTCAGCCATCTTGGGAAAAAATAAGTTTCTCCTTTCACAGTTAGTTTGAAATTCGTTAAATCTCCTTCTTTTTCAGTGGCATACAAAGTAAGTTCAGCTTCCGGTAAATTTCCAACAACTTTTTCAGCTGTGCTTGCCTTGGTCCCCATCGGAACTAAGAGTATTATCAATGTAAATATGGCTAGTTTTTCTAATATCCTGTTCATAATTCATCCTCTTTATTGATTAGTATGTTAGAGGTATCTTTTATTATTCACTGATATTATTTCTGATTTTACCTATTTAAGTTTAACATTTAAAATGGATTTCTAAGACCTACTTGATGTTTAGGATAAATAAATAGATCATCGAAATTATGGCCATGTTTTGCCAAAGCACCCGTTAGCTTAAGTACAATCTTTCACAAAATTATTATCACTTTGATTTACTGAAATAACCCAAATAAAAAGAAGCGTTTCCTTCTCTGAAAGAAACACCCCTTTCGTAAGAACTATATTTAATCAAACGCTCGGCATTGTTTTTCGATTTCTTCTTGCGAAATATGTTTCTTTATTTTTACGTTTGTCACTTGTAACCCTGTAAGGTTAGAATCACTTATAGAGAAAGTAAGTTTATCATAATCTCCACCGTGGTGTCCTGAATAGTTTAAAGCACTGCCAAAAATGAGATGTCTCCTAGGATCTCCATCAATGGGTTCAATTCTGATTTTTGGACAGTCAAAAAATTCCGAATAAGATGGGCCCAAATGATATAAATAACGTGTAAACAATGCTTCTTCAAGTAACTCTTCTTTAGTAGGTCCGTCCACCTCTTTTCTCCACCCTACCATGAGCCAATCATAAAGAGATTGTGACTTTAATCGCACTTTTTGTCTATTCTCCGAAACGATTAATTCCCCTTCTTTAGCCGTGCAGGTTTTGCGTTTATTGTCAACTACACATGTATAAGCGGGTTCAATAGTGATCACTTCATCATTTGCCATTTTTAACGTCAATTTATTGGATGGATTATCTAAAGATACCTCGATTGTTCCATTAACTCGGTCAGAGTTATTTAGCCAGTAAACTACTTTTCTGAGTACACGTTCTTGAACACCATCATTGATACTGAATACACGCTGAAGTCCGGAATTATTTTTAACTTTAATGTTTTGAACATCATTATGCACTAATGAATGCGTCATCAATTGTTCCAAAAAAGGTTGATAATTGGTATTCTTTTTTGCTTCAGCCATTTGGCTGGCTGAATTAATTATATTTACATCAAAAAAATAATTATTAATAAAATCTTGGTTAGGTGCTTCTTGCTTCGCAAAAACAATAGTATTATTTACGAGAAATAGGATACAAAAAAGCACGTAGAGTTTTTTCGGCAATAAAGCCCACCTACCTTTTCTTTATAGGTATCTTTCCCGAATATTCTTCAACTATCCTGCGGCGTTAGTTCAATAAGAAAAGCCACCCTTACAGGCAGCCACTTGTTTAACTAAAGCACCCGTTAGTTGAAGAACTAATTTGATACACCATAAAATTTGTAGCCATCTACAATCTGAGGAAGTTCATATCTATCCAGTTCATTCCAATTTGTTCCCGATATAGTATCGATATTCGCATTTATTTCTGCAACAGTTATATTTGTTTCTCTGGTAACAAAGTAAAGATTTACTTCTTTTATTACATCCAAATTTACTTCGGAATATTTCTTAACTGCTTCCAATAATGCTTTTGTTTCAACAACAACATCTACTTGTGCCATATCATTGTCCGATGTTTCAAACATTTGAACTTCAATGTTTAGCCCTCCATCTGTAAGGTCAACTAAAATATCATAAAAACTATAATCTTCTAAGTGAACCCGTATTTTTTCTTCTTCGCTTTGGGAGCAAGCAGATAACATTAAAGTAAAAGACAATAATAATAACGTGAACAAAACATACTTTTTCATTGCTAAACCTCACATCCTTTACAATAAATAAATGAAAAAAATTAAAAGCTTTTCTTAAACTACCCTGCTTCTTTAGTTCAATAAGAAAAATGCTTTACCCCTTCTTGAAGTAAAGCACCCGTTAGCCATCCATGAAGCGCAAAATCAGCGCTTCACCACAGAGAATGAAAATGGGGAAAAACCGTACATACTGATTCTACGGCTGGGAGAGGAAGGTCGATGAACTATGGTGCGTTAGAGCCCA
>NZ_JBAWSY010000032.1:0-20695 GCF_037104765.1 Psychrobacillus mangrovi
GATTGACCGGTAACCTCTATCTACCTTGTTATTCATATCTTCGCTTGTTATACGAGATCATCATGTCCCAACCAGCCTAATCATGTGTTAACAAGTAGAGGGCGAACTGTTTAGTTGTCGGGATCAAATCCCACGAGCAGGTTCGTTCTACCCCGGCTACTATCAATCTATAAATTGAATAAAAAATAGTCAACCAGATTTTCTCTGGCTGACCTTATAATACGAACGAAGCAGTTTAGTTGAAGAAGGAATCGAAACTCTTCCACGGAAATGGGCAAAGCATAGTATAATAAAGATTGCGTCTCTACTAACAGTAGAGACGTTTTTATGTTGAATAATCTTTTTTAAACAAGTAGTAGGAGGGTTTTTCAAAAAAAAAATCATATAAGTTATACTCGAATTGCAACGAAAAGGTCATCTCATTCATAAAACGTTTGTATGAAGAGAACGGAGGGAAGTCAGTGATTCTGCAAAATACATTTATAAAGAATCAGAAAGGAGATAAAAAAGCATTTCTTTAATTAATTGAAAATGATAAAGAAAAGCTTTATAAAATAGCTTATTTATATGTTAAAAACGAAACGGATGCATAAGATATCGTACAAGAAACAATCACGAAAGCTTATGCCAGTATGAAGACCGTAAAAGAGGAAAGGTATTTCAGCACTTGCTTTTCGAAGATTTTGATCTATACAGCGTTAGAGTTATTCGGGGCAAATGGTTTGGGGGGAAAATTTGCACCGATTGTTATATGAAAAGTAAGAAAGGGGTGCAGGGCAATGGAATACGGCTTTTTCCTAACAGCTTCCAAACTCTCTTTTCGGTTTAACGCGAGTTCTAAAAAACGGAATTTTGTAATTATGTTGATATAGCTGTCACTGGATCAATACATTCAAGGTTGTCCATGGATTCCTTAATTTTATCTTGAACAGACTTTAAATCCTATTGAGAAGCTTCTAAATGTTCATCCATATACTCTTTTGTATATGACAACTGATCAACTTCTTTGGGAAAATCGGGATGGTGCAGGATACTCCGTTCATTTTTTTCTGCTACTTTCATCATTCCTCCAATCATTCAAGCCAGAAATTAACTTTACTAAATTCCCCTAATGAAATGAAGTTTAGAGCTATGTATTGAGCAAAAAGTAAAAAGCCGTTTCCATATTTGAAAACGGCATTGTTCTTTTTAAGGGAATTTTATAATTTCCACATGATAACTATAATCGTAATTTTAGCTGAAAATCCAACACATTTATATCAAATAGTGAAGCTTTTGGTTGCAAAACTTATGAAATTTTTGCTAAGGATGTTTCAACTGCTTGTTTTAAATCAGATGGCTCTAGTTCATACGTAAAACCTAATAATTTTTCACCATTGAAGAATAAAGTAGGCACAATTTTTACTTCTCGTTCAATCGCTTCAGCTGTAATCGCTAGGCTAACATCAACGTTTTCAAGGCGTTCTTCTTCTTGCAAGTTATATTTATCAACAAGCAATCGTTTTAACTCTTTATCGGATAATTCATGCCATTCTGATTGTGTTTCAAGTAGTTTTCCAATTACATTTAATGCTTCTTTTGGATTTGAATTGTCTAATGTCCAGTGAATCAATGCACCATGCAGAAGTTCTTCACGGGGTTTATCGTATAGTTTCACTATAATCTCAGCTTGATTGTTTTCGATATATGGGGGCAATACTTCTTTTGCTAATTGGTAGATTTTTGCACTCCCTGGGCACGCCAAATTAATAAAAGCCTCTATTTTCAAAGGTGCATCCGGGCTGCCAAACTTCAAATGATCATTTTTTATTGTTGTCATATTCAATCTCCCCTTCAAGCTTAATATAATATATTATAATATAAAATAATATATACTATTTTTATAGGAATTGTAAACATTATCTTGGGAAAACTTTGAAAAGCTAATTTTGAATTCCTGAGATTAGGGAATTCCAGCGTAGTTGACCAGCAAGTAAGTAGTTCATCTAACTGATTGTAAGGCTTTATTAGAGATGGTAAGAACATTTCTCCTTGTAAAATTAAATTTAAAATATTATTTACAATACCTATAAGATTAGTTATATTTAGCATTATGAATATTTAAAAGAGTAAGTTTTTTTAAGGAGGATATTTATTTTGGTAATATCAAAAATTCCCATTTCAATTTAGGCAGGAGGTGTAATAGTGTTATCAATAAGAGACTTACATTTATCGTTTAATAATAATGAAATTCTAAAAGGTATAGATCTAACAGTAAATAAAGGTGACGTAGTGACATTAATTGGCCCAAGTGGGACAGGGAAAACGACATTATTACGCTGTATCAATTGTCTTGAAAAACCATCCAAAGGGGAAATAACGCTTTCTAATCTAAACTTTAATTATGAAACGATTAGCAAGAAAGAGATTTTAAAGCTTAGACGAAAAACTGCTATGGTTTTTCAACAATTCAATCTTTTCAAAAATAAAACAGTTTTAGAAAATGTTATGGAAGCTCAAATTGTGGTACAGGGTAAGAAGAAAAAAGCGGCTTATGAAAAAAGTATAGAAGAATTGGAAAAAGTGGGACTATTAGATAAGCTTGATTCCTATCCTTCTGAATTGTCAGGTGGACAGCAACAACGAGTTAGTATTGCACGTGCATTAGCTTTGGAACCGGAAGTAGTTTTATTCGATGAACCTACCTCTGCACTGGACCCGGAATTGGTGGGGGAAGTTTTAAAAGTGATTGAAGATGTAGCTCGCTCTGGGATGACGATTGTTCTAGTAACGCATGAAATGTCGTTTGCCAAGAGGATTTCTACAAAAATTATCTTTATGGACAAAGGGGTAATAGTGGAAGAGGGAACGCCAAAAAATATCTTCGAAGATTCCGATAATGTACGTACCAAGGCTTTTTTAAATCACTTCAAATCTAATCAAACAGTTGATGTTTAACAAAAGAAAGGAGAATTATTTATGTTGAAGAAAAGAAATTTATTATTTCCAATTTCAGTACTTCTATTAATTTTAACTGGGTGTAACGGAAGCGGAGGAGAAAATACTTCATCTGGTGGAACCGAGGATTCTTCGGGAAGAGCTATTACAGTAGCAGTACCACCATCGGCAAAACCACTTAGCTACACAGATGAAAATGGGGAACTAACTGGATACGAAGTAGAAATATTAAAGTTAGTTGATGAAAAGTTGGAAGATTATACATTTGATATTGTTGGAGTTGCAGATAGTGCAGCGGAAATTGGCCTGGATACAGGAAAATATGACATGATTGCTCAAGGCTTGTTTAAAAGTGAGGCTCGTGAAGAGAAATACTTAATTCCGGAAGAAAGCAACGGTGCAAGTCTGATGCGTGTTTACAGTAATAAAAACAATGAAGAGATAGATTCTTTCGATGATTTGGTAGGGAAGAAAATTAACCCTCCTTCACCAAGTGGCGGGGTGTTTAATTTATTAACAGAATATAATAAGGAAAATCCGGATAATCCAATAGAATTTGAAACATCTGATCATGGATTTACAGTTGCTGATCGATTAAAAGAAGTGGAATCCGGAAAATATGATGCACTTGTATTGCCTTCCAACTTAGGTCAACAAGAAATTATTAAAGCGCAAAATTTGGAGATTACAGTTTCAGAACCACTTAAAGTATTCCCAACTTATTTTTTAATTCATAATACCGAGGAAAATAAGGCTTTTACAGAAGATGTTAGTAATACACTAAAAGAATTGAAAGATGAAGGGAAGCTTTCTGAATTATCTTTAAAATATTACGGTGAAGATGTTTTCCAATATGAATAGAATAATGTAGTTTTTCAACAGGAGGTGGTCATATGGATATAGGATATATGATAGAAATTTTCCCGAAATTGATTAGCACATTGCCAATCACTCTATCAATTATATTAACTTCCGCCATATTGGGTTTAATACTTAGTATTGTAATAACAGCCCTAAGAATTAAAAAAATAAAGTTTCTTTCTCCAATTTTGGAAGCCTATATCTCTTTCATGAGAAGTATTCCTATACTATTGCTACTATTTATAGTGTATTACGGATTACCTGTTTTCTTTTCTCTTTTAAATCTGGATATCAATGATCTTAGTGCCATAGTTTCAGCCATGATTACACTAATTATTTTTAATGGTGCCTATCTATCTGAAATTCTAAGACCTGCCTATTTAGCTATAGAGAAAGGGCAACATGAAGCCGCAAATAGCTTAGGATATACACCTTTTGCCAAGTTCCGAAAGATTGTTATTCCACAGATGGCTCCAATAGCCTTGCCTGGATTGGGGAATGCAATCATATATCTCATTCATGATACCTCCTTGGTGTTTACAATTGGTGTTGTAGATATTCTGGGAAAAGCAAATTTAATTTTGGCAAGCTCGTACGGAGAAAATAAGGTGGAAGTTTACTTAACGATTGCGATTATTTATTGGGTACTTTGCTTACTGTCCGATCGATTTATTAAATTATACGAGAATCATACATATTTAAGAAAAATCGAAAAAAGAAGAAGCTTTAGTTCCAAAAACTTGCTAAAAAAACAAAAGATTGAAAAAGGGAATATTCAATCTAGTTCGGATTGAAGGAGGGATAAACTTTGTTTGATTTTAAGGTTCTACTAGAAAGCATAATAGACATAGCTACCGTTGTTCCTAAAACACTGGCTCTAGCTATTTTTATCCTTCTCTTATCCTTGCTTATGGGTGCTATTATAGCTTTAATCCAACAATTTAAGGTACCTTTGTTCTCTCAAATTATTAAAGTTTTACAATCTTTTTTAAGAGGAACACCGAACGTCGTTTTATTATTTCTGATGTATTATGCTCTGCCGGAAATTTTAACCTTCTTTACTGGTATTCTTGGGATCGAATTTGATGCTAACTCCTTGAACCCAGTTATTACAGCAATTCTTACTTTTTCAATTAGTTATTCTGTGTTTCAATCAGAAATTATCAGGGGATCCTTTTTATCGATTGAAAAAGGACAAATAGAAGCTGCCCAATCATTAGGTTTTAGTTCTTGGCAGACTTTTAGAAGGGTTATTGTACCTCAAGCATTAGTTGAAGCTTTCCCGGATATTATCAATTCTTTAATGGTCATAATAAAAGCACTTTCACTTGCTTATTTGATTACAGTTGTAGATATTCTTGGTCAAGCTAAAATGGTGGGTGCTTTAAGTTACAGATACCTGGAAGCCTTTATTGGAGCCGCACTGATCTATTGGCTAATTGGTATTTTACTTACTTTTATATCGAATAGATTTGAATTGAAACTAAGACGAGGTTTTCATTAATAATTGCAATGTATGTTTAAAACGAGGTCAATAAGTTGTTGAATTGATAAGTGTACATAGCAAAATTTTTTTAAGGAAGTGTAACTTGTGTCCCAAAAATTATTTGTTAAAACAAAAACTCAGAGTGAATGGCTTGAAAAACTGTTACCACTCAAAGAAGCTTTTAGTAGTCATTCAAGAGAAATCGATGAACAGTCCAAGTTTCCAAGTGAAAATATTCAAGCACTTGTCGATATCGGCTATACAAAACTAACATTGCCCAAGGATTATGGTGGTGAGGGAATTAGCGTCACAGAAATGATTCTCCTTCAAGAAACAATTGCAAGTTTCGACGGTGCGACAGGTTTAACGATAGGCTGGCATCAAGGGGTTGTTGGAGAGTTGTACGAGAATAAAATATGGGATAGTACTATGCTCAATACTTTTTCGAAAGAAATTTTGAAAGGTGCTTTAGTGAACAGGGTCGCTAGTGAAATTCAAACAGGGAGCCCAACGCGAGGCGGGCGCCCTGGAACAACTGCCGTTAAGAAAGATGGAAGATGGATGATTTCTGGAACTAAAAGCTATGCAACCATGATCCCGGCATTAACTCATATCCTTGTTACCGCATGGGTAGAAGAAAAAGAAAGAATCGGAGTATTCTTGATTGATAAAAAGGCGCATGGAGTATCTATCCAAGAAAATTGGGATGTAATGTCTATGAGAGGAACATCTAGCCACGATCTTATATTAGAAAACGTAGAAGTACCCGAAGAAAATTTAGTAGAAATCCAAGATGGACTGCGAGGAAACAAGTTAAATGGATGGATTCTCCATATTCCCGCTTGTTATCTAGGTATAGCGCAAGCTGCTCGTGACTATGCAGTTCAATTTGCTACACAACATTCTCCAAATAGTTTAAATGGACCAATTAGTCAATTGCCTAATGTACAAAGATTAATAGGAAAAATTGACTTGGAATTAATGAAAGCTAGACACTTTATCTATAGTGTGGCGGAAGCTTATGATGATGAGTCTCGTAGGGAACTATTGACAAACGAACTAGGTGTAGCAAAACATATTGTAACAAATTCAGCTATCAATATTGTTGATAATGCCATGCGATTGGTTGGTGCAAAAAGTCTACAATTATCCAATCCATTGCAAAGATATTATCGTGATGTAAGAGCTGGTCTTCATAATCCGCCTATGGACGATATGACAATTTCTAAATTAGCGCAAACCGCTATTAATGAAATCCAAAATCGTTAGTAGGTTGTAAAAATGTAAGATGAAACTTATTAAAAGCTTCTCCTTGATACTCAAGTAAAAATTAAATTTTTTAAGTCACTACCTAGTAGTGAGTCCTGAAATTGTAATCTGCTATAGGTGTCGTTTTAAAATAAAGATTGATAATTTATAATAAAGTTTGATCAAAAGTCCTGTATACGAATTATGCAGGACTTTTTTATTCGGCAATTGGGCCATATTGTTGAACAACTACTTTTTAAGAAATGGGTATCTATATGTAGAAGAGCCTGGTAGTTTTGTAGTCCTGTTTTTGGATAGAAATTATTCCACAATCGGGCGCGATTGTGGAATAAGATTCACTTTTCTTCTTCAACTACCATGAAAATTAATTTCATCAAGAAAATAAAAATAACAACAATTAAGAAGACCCTGTTCAATTGTTAAAAAAAGAGGAAAATGTGCATTAATAAGTCTATGGTTTTAGGTGGACTTTTAGTATTGACTACTCTAACCATTTTCATTCTCTGTGGTGCAGCGCTATTTTGTGCTGCATGGATTGCTAACGGGTGCTTTAGTAAAAGTTCTAGGGGTTGCCATAGGCAACTCTTTTTCTTATTAAACTAACGCTGCAGGTTAGTTGAAGAGTGTTATTTACCTTGTGTTCAACAATCGGGCCAGATTGTAGAGTAACTTATTTTACGAACGATGAAATTTTAAACTAATTATTGTTAAGCTAAAGAAGGGATGGTCATAAATAACAAAAAAACACCGATGGTCGGTGTTTTTGTAGCTATTTTAAACGGCTTAAATCTTTGTTAGGTATTCATCTAATTGATCAAAGGTTCCGGAATGACCTTCCTGAGCCATCTCTTTTGAATCCTCGAAGGTTTTGATCTCTTCCTCAGTCGGAGATATGGGAGCCACAATCATTGTAAGAGTTGTTTTATCTTCGTCCTCGGTTAACGTAATGGTATTCAGGGTTTCCATTGGCCAATTTGCGTCAAATGGTGCACGTACAATATTACCTTCTTCATCAGAAAAGAAACTGGTGTAAACAATTTTCTCTGGTGTAATAATTTCACTATATACAAATTTAACCCACATTACGTTGCCGTCAACAGGTCTCTGGCTGTAGTGAAAGACACCACCCGGACGGAAATCCGATTTAGAAACCTCAAATGTCCATCCTTTTGGACCCCACCAATTCATTAGGTGTTCTGATTTAGTTAATGACTTAAACACAAGTTCACGTGGAGCATTGAAAGTATGAGTGATTTTGATTTGAGTTGACATTGTGATTCCTCCACTAATTTTAGTTTTCATTCTCTTTCTTTTCTCTCTTTTGCAGGTCCTCCAAATAACGATCCAAGTTGTCGAATTTTTCTTCCCAAATGTCACGGTATTCTTTCAGCCATAAATCTAAGGCTTTGAAGGGCTCTGACCTCAGCTTGTAGATTCGACAATTCGCTTCTGCATCAAACTCCACCATTCCTGCTTCATGTAGTACACGGAGATGTTTAGATGCTTGAGGCTGGCGAATATGAATATGGTCCGCTATTTCCCCCACTGTTAGTGGGCCCTTACGAAGTAATTCAACAATCTGTAACCTACTGGGCTCGGCAAGAGTGCTTAGGATTGTTGAATAATCCATCTCTTATTCTCCCACCTCCTTTTAATTAGTATTCGTAATATACCTAAAAAGGAATATTAATAATAATGATTATTACAAATTATTAAAGACATTAATTATGTTAAAAGACTTTTGTGAAATATGATAGGCATCTATTTATCTAAAAATATTGTTGCACAATCTTCAAAGGGCGCAATTGTGGAATAAGCTTCACTTTCCTTCTTCAACTAACGGGTGCTTTAGTTAAACAAGACCATCATTTCGATGGTCTATTATTTTATCCAAAACATCAAGTAGATCTCAGAAATCCATTGTGAAATGATACACATAAACTAACGCAGTAGGTTAGTTCAACAAGGAGGTATTATTAGAAAAATGGCGAAGTAGTTGTTTTATGAGAAATTCGACTAATAGGCAGGAGGGTTAAATCTGAGTAAAAATTATATTCATTTTTTAAGTGGCATACTACTTGTGTTTCCGTTTTTAGAATGGCTTGGTATGCCATCATTTGCAAACGTATTAGTTTATTTATTTGGTGAGTCTGATGAAGCAAATAAAATCGTTGTGTCGCTGTTTTCGCTTTTACTTATTTTGTTTATTTTCCTGATAGTTCTGTTTCCTTTTAGAAAATATAAGAAATCTTCATAATATCATCTAATTTATTGAACTAACGAGTCCTTTAGCAGAACAAGACCATCATTTCGATACAATCGGAAAGATAGTTGAAATTATTAGTATTGCTTTACTGTTTTTAAATATCCTTTATCCGGCGGGTTAAATGAGTAATGTGAAACTTGCAAATACAATCTTAATCTTAGGTATGATTTTCTTCTTAGCCGCATCGTACTAACACCAATTTTAATCATCGCATTGATTCCTTTAGAATAGAAAAGACCCTTATAGGGTCTTTTTTATTTTTGTGTAAAGACTTTTGACCTTTTCAGACGTAGAGCAACTTTGGTATTTTATTGAACTTACTTGAAGGATGGATTTGGCAACGGGTGTCGAAACGTTCGTTATAATCTTCAAATTGCTTCACTAAAAACGCGATGTTAGATACGTAAGAAAGCCTGTTCTTTTTACATAGGGATCCTGAAATGGTGAAAGGACTGGGGAAGGGAAATAAGCTAAAAGATGAATTAGAGTTAATGGTAAAAAGATTAAAAAAAGAAAAGTACGATGTTAATGTTAATGAATTATGGACTAATTTATCAATAGTAGAAGAATTCTTATTAAACTAGTCTATTCTTGAATTCTAGGAGCGTATTCTCTACTTCAACCTCTCTATTCTCCATTTTACTTTCCACAAAAAAATCCCCTATAAAAATGGGGACTTGATTTTATGCTTGTGATTTATGGTGGAATGGACATTTTCCTTGAATTGGCTCAATATCATCACCAATAAAGGATTGCTTCCATTCATTATGCGTCGGGTCGCCGTAGTGGCCGATATCTGGATGCTTAGGCAGCTGATCCCAAGCTTCTACACGTTTACGAACTTTTTCACGTGACATAATACCACCTTTTTCAGTTCCTTCTAATCCTTCAAATATCTTGCGAGGCTGGAATCCAAGAACCATCGCATTTCCTAGATGACGTGTCTTTCGCTTCTTATATGCAGGAGCATTTCCGAACACGAAGATTGGCTCTCCATTGAATCGGAAATCCCATAAATAGTGCTCAGGGTCGCGAGGACTTTCTTTCGGCCATTCAACTTCATCTACTTCATGTAAATATTGGAGGATATCCCAAAATTGCTTTCGGTAATCTTCGATAGAACCCTCTTGCTCAAAAGGCTCTACAAATACAAAGAGACCGTGTCTCTTGTAGTTTGGTAATTTAAATAAATCTAGAAAGCCTTCTACTGCAGACGGTAGATTACTCCAATCGTCTTGATTGATATAAGCATAGCGGAGCTCGCCTTTCAGTTCGCCACTCATTCCAAAAAAACATGGAAACGTTTTATCCGTTACCGTGTTATGAAAAGTTTCGTATTCTTTATAGAGCCAACTCGGCAAGTCTTTTCTAGTATGAAAATCTTCTTTCGTTAATAAAGCTTGTTCGTTCGTAATCATACGATCGCCTCCACTATCTTTATTCACACATCTCTTTATGTCTAGTCTTTACCCCATCCTAAATTTCCTGAAACAATGATGTTCAAATGAAAATAAATTTCACAAATAAGTTATGAAATGAAAAATCAAGGGAATATAAAAGGAATGAATTAAGAAACTGGAGGATGACTTATTGTGAAAATAATTCAAGATCAATTTCAAATACATTGTCAAAGTGAATATGGAACACTTCAAAAAGTTGTCTTATGTGAACCTCAATACATGGAAATTAAAGAAGTGATTAATGATGTTCAAAAAAAATATATAAATGATAATATTGACCGTTCACTTGCCATTTCGCAGCATCAGATGTTTGAACAAACTTTAAGGAATGCTGGTGTGGAAGTGATTAAATTACGACCAAGTAAAAACCACCCTGAACAAGTCTTCACTAGAGATATTGGTTTTACATTGGGCAATTGCTTATTTATTTCCGAAATGGCCAATCCGATTCGTCAAGGCGAAGAGAAGGTATTAGCTCAATGGATGAATGAACATGACATTTCGTATAAGAAGCTTTCAATGTATCCCATTGAAGGCGGCGATGTAATCGTGGATGGCAAACGTGTGTTTATTGGAATTAGCCATCGTACAAGTATGGAAGCTGTTCAAGCTTTGCAACGAGAATTACCAGACTTTGAGATTATACCTATTCCTTTTACCCCAAAATATTTGCATTTAGATTGTGTGTTCAATGTTCTTTCCCCCAAAGATGCGTTGATTTATCCTGATGCGCTCGATTCAAAAATCGTGGACCGTTTGTCGAGCATGTATCATTTAATCGAAGTGAGCGAAAGTGAGCAGTTCTCAATGGGTACGAATGTGTTGTCTATTGGTCATAATCGAGTGATTAGTTTGCCAATAAATCATGAAGTTAATCATCAGCTGAGACAGCATGGATATCAAGTGTTGGAGGTCGATTTCTCGGAAATCATTAAATCAGGTGGATCATTCAGATGTTGTTCAATGCCAATTGTGCGCCATTAAGAAAAAAGCCAATAGCTTCTTATTAGAAGAATATGCTATTTTTATGCAATGTGTGTTAATAGTGGAAAGGGAAGTAACGCTAATTGTAATTGGTTTTTTAGAGACCTTAGCTTTAGCTGGTGTATTTATACTTATAGAAATTAACGGGATTAAATGTAATCGGACAAGCAAGTGGATTTAATTTATTTTACATTTTCTTTTCTTAATTATTTCAATTTGCTTTAAGGGTGAGTCTTATAACTTTATTTATGTTTTATGGCTGTATTATTTTAATGCAAAAAAGCCGAAAAATTTGTAAGCAGTGAATAAAACTTACATATTTTCGGCTGATTAAAATTATTCTTATTTAGGTAATTGCCCCATGGTTTATCGATAAAATTTTTACTAAGTCAAGCTTGGATGGAATTTTTCCGCATGACGTTTCACAATAATGGGGTCGGTTCACCTACACTGTAAAGTTGTAAATAATGCATAGCTCTGGTGCAGGCGGTGTAGAATACTCTACGAAGGCTCTCGTCGCCGTAAACTTGCTCTGATGCGTCATAAACGATGACAGCGTCGAATTCGATGCCTTTGGACAAATACGACGGTATGACAACAACTCCTTGTTCATATTCAATCGAGGTATTCTTCACGAGCTTAATATCATCAATGCTGGACAAGGCTTCGTATGCACGCTTACTTTCCTCCGCTGATTTACATATTATAGCAATACTGTTATAACCAAGATTTCGCAAAGTCGCGACTTTGGATGTGATGCAGCGGTGCAGTTCTGTGTGATCGAGTAATTGTGTCAGCACAGGTCGCTCGCCATCACGTTCGAAAGGAATAATCCGTTCGCCGTTAGGTACTAGTTTGCGTGTAAATTCAATAATCGGTTTTGTAGATCGGTAGCTGCGTGTCATGTTAATCACTTCCGTTTCCACCTGTCCGTATAAGCTCATAAGTGTGTGAAAATCATCCATTTCGCTTGCATGAGCGAATATCGCCTGATTAAAGTCACCTAGCACAGTCATTCTTGCCGAAGGAAATAAACGCTTTAGAAACTCAAATTGAAACGGTGAATAGTCCTGTCCCTCGTCAATAAGTATATGCTTTATCGAGCGGTTCGTCTGAAAGCCTTGAATCAGCTCTTTCATAAGTAAGAACGGAGTAGCATCTTCGTAAGATAGTTTGCCTTCATCTAGCATTTCCAACGTAGCTTGACAAATCTCTGCCCACTCTGCGGGTGTTTCCACCTCTATCCACTGGTTGATCTGCAGGGGATCAGCAAAAAGCTGCTTATATATACCCTTAATGTCAATGAAATCAAATGTTCGGACTCGTTTAAGTAACGGCTTGAATTTCTGTTGAACAATCAATTGGGCAAGTGCTTCATCCTCGATCTCATAATCGGCAATCGATTCTCCTTTAAAGCCGCGCTTTTTCGCTAAGTAGGTATGGACCTTATGGTACTCCTCGTTGCTAAGCAACTCGATTTTCTCCTGTACCCACGGCTTAGTCAGTTCAGCCTTTTGAGCTTCATTTAGTTTCTTAATTAGCCAATCCTTTAACTTTTCAAGTCTATTATGGAATCGGAGTGAAGTGTCGTTACTATAAAACCTTTCTGCTATTTGCCCCGCAGTAACAATTGGCTTTCCTCTGAAGTTTATATTTCTGAATAACATTCCAGATAACTCTAATGATTTCCTATAAGATTCAATCGCTTCGAAAAAAAGGAGTGATGCTTTGAATCGAATACTCGCAACCCTTGATTTGTAGGAAGGAGTATTCGTAGCAGTTAAAACATATTCCAATTGTTCGTAGGGATTTTCAACTTGAAATTCTTTACTTAGTCGATGGTATAAGTATTCCTGAAATGTGACCTGTTGCATATTCTCTTCTCCGAGTTCTGGAAGCACATTGGACACATAACTGTTAAACATCGAATTAGGTGAAAATAGAATAATTTGATCAGCACTTATACTATCTCGATATTTGTAGAGTAAAAAAGCAATCCGCTGCAGGGCGGCCGATGTCTTACCACTGCCAGCTGCACCGTGTACAATGAGCAGCCTGCCACGATCATGACGGATGATTCGGTTTTGCTCCTGTTGAATGGTAGCTACTATATTGTGCATATGTTTGTCTGTGCCTTTGCCAAGCACCTGTTGTAAAATCTCGTCTCCAATGGTGAGACTTGTATCGAACATGGATTGGAGAACACCACCACGGATAAGATATTGTCCCTTTTTCTCTAATCGGCCTTTGATTTCACCCCCAGGTGTTACATACTTGGCCGGTCCATTCTGGTACTCATAGTAGACACTTGAGACAGGCGCACTCCAATCATAGATAAGAAATTCTTCGCCACTTGCATCCGTAAGTGTAGAGATTCCAATATAAATTTGTTCCTGAGTAGATTCTCCTTCTTCAATGAAATCGATTCGACCGAAGTAGGGAACCTCCTGCATACGTCGAAGCTTGGATAATTTATTGGATACATGTCTATTGGTGCTTTGGCTTACTGATAGAGCTTGAGCTTCTTGTCTCAAGCCGATGATGGTCTCAAGATAATCGTCGAAGGTATCAACATTCACCTTGACTTCATCCCAAAAGTGTTTGCGCATATTAACTAGTTCATTCCGACGCCGAGAATTTTCTTCCTCTAATCCACTGATTCGCTCCGTTATTGTCGCTATTACACTGACCACTCGTCTTTGCTCTTGCTGAAATTCTGTATCCATAGCAACCACTCCTTAAAAAATTGGAATTGACAAACGAAAAAGTATGTTATATAATTAAAATAGGGATATTATGCTCGTTATTATTTTTGGCATATATCTATATAAATTTACCACAAGTTCTCATTTTTTTCAATGTATCGGACATGATTTTTTTACGATGAATAGAAAACACACACCCACTAGAAAGTGGGTGTTTTTTTGCGCACAATTTTACTGCGAAATATATAAACATAAATAATTTCTAGTACTTTTTGTAAAAAAGTATTATTTTTTTATTCGTCTAACAGATGCTTAGTTGAAGATCGTGGGTTGCTTAGGCAAATCATTTTTTTAATTGAAAAAAGGAGCAGTTTAGTTGAATTTTAGTTAAAGTATAATGAGAAAATGAATTATTTTAATTGTGGAGATGATTTAGTGTTTAAATATAATGTATGTTTTTTGAAAAGTAATGACCGAATCTTAATGCTGAATCGTGAAAAGCCACCGATTATGGGTGTGTGGAACGGGGTTGGCGGTAAATATGAAACTGGCGAAACAGCCGATGAGGGTGCAATACGTGAAGTATTTGAGGAAACAGGTATTAAAGTAAACGAATATTACTCAAAAGGTGTAATTACATGGGATAAAAGTGATGGGGAAAAAGATGGTTTATATGTGTACTTATTCGAAGTAGATGCGAAATTGGGGAATGAACCCATACAAAAAACAAGAGAAGGAATTCTCGATTGGAAACAAATTGATTGGATAATGAACCCGAATAACTTAGGGGTAGCTGAAATGGTAATTCAGTACTTACCCATTCTATTAGTAAAAGAGAGGGATTATTTATTTGAGTACAAAGAAGGTATAGTAAAACTTATAGAGTAAGAAGTATCATATAAAAATTTGGGTGCATTAGTTAAAGATTATGGGGTTGCTTTGAGCAACTCTTTTTTCGCTTCTTCTCCCTGTTTTTCATATAATTTTACCCAAGTGATTACTTGGGACTTCGTAGCTCCAATCATTTCTGCCACATCTTTATAACTTCCCAAGCCACTCTGATATTGTTGGACTGCAAATAATTTTATTTTAGCTGTATATTTTGACCTAAAAACACCCCGTAAAAGTTAGTGGTGTGTCTAACATTTACGGGGCAATTCAGAAATGGGGATTACTTTTTTTACATCATTTATCGGAGTTCTCTTTAATATGTAAATCAAGCCAATTCATTTATACATTTATAATACTTAAAATGGAAAATTTCCCTAGATTATCAGAACTAAGCGAATAAGAAGCAACTTTCTTCTTCCACTGCTTGACTACATCAACTTGGTCATCGTGACTGTAAACAAAGAAATTCATTTCTTTGTTTCTACTTTTTACGTTGATGACAAATGGAATAACATTTGTCTCTGGATGTAGAAAAAATTTTTCATTACCTGGAAATATATGATTCCTTTCTAAGAATAGAGCTTCATTAAAAAAGTCTGTAAATCTAATTTTTTCTTCCTCTTCTAAGTGCATTCCGTTAAATGTTACAGTAATATCTTTTGAATCAAGTTTTGGATGAAGTGCAAATTTACTTACAACCCATCCCACAACTGCACTCGGTGGACTCATTAAAAATTTAAAAATTATACTAATTACTATTAGAAGAACAGTAATCCACGTCATTCATACCAACTCCTTGATTTAATATTATCTGGTTACCAAATTTCCCTGTAGGTTCTGTTTTAACCATCGATAGATTAAGATAAGATTATCATAAAATATTGATTTTGAGTTTGACAAACTAACAAACATTGTCACACTGCTTCTTTCATTGCTGCAATCGCTCACTAACAGGTCCTTTACTTCGAGAAGAATAGCAGGTTAGTTTTAGAAGGTATATATAGAATAATATCGAAGTAGTTGAAATACAGATTGAAAGGGTGATTGTACAGTGCCTCAAATCTCGATGGTGGAAAACCTTTTAATAGAATCATTTAAAGTATTAAATGGCATGCCTCAGTATATTGGGATAGAAGAGAGAGAGAAAGCGGAATATGATCATAATAACTGGAAAGATCAGATAAACATTTTAAATGACTTTGCTATACAACATAAACTTAATAGAGTTAGTGTTTTAATTAACAGAACTTCGGAATACTATTTGAGTCTTTCACAAATGCTAATTAACTTCGGATTTGAAAAGTATGCTTCAAAAGTTGAAGTATTTAGAGACTTAAAAGATATTAATATCAATAAAAAAGGGTATGACTGGCATTCATTAAGTGACTATAAAATATCTGAAGATGAATTTAAGAGGATTTGGGAGAAATGTATGTATGAGTCTGAAAATTCCCCAACATCACTTACAATGGATGAACATCTAAACTCGGTGAAAAATGAAATAGGGGTGAATTGGAGTAAATCTTGTAATGTAATTTACTTGGAAGACAAACTCATTGGTATATCTATCCCCCACATAGAATGTGGCACTGTATATGAAGGAAGGATATTTTATTTTGGGATTTTTTGTTCTTTTCTTATTTCGCTTTATCGAGTACCAATTTCTTATCTTAGTAACATCGAAATTTATAATAATTAACTAAATTTTCTCTTATAGTATTGAAAATATTCATACCCGAAACAGGTTAATGCAATTGCTAACAATATTGTTGGGAAAAAGAAAAAGCCTGAATTGTATTTTACCGAGTAATCAGCTTTTAGACCATATAAATAGATAAATAATATAAAAGAAGTTGATAATGCTAACGTTCCACTTAAAATATTCATGAATTTTCTCTCCTTTATCTTTATTGGAATTTGCATCCAAATTTAATACAGAATTTGATTATTTTAGATAAAAATAGATAAATAGGAGTAGGAAACTGTACGAACAAGTTATGCAATAGAAACGTAACCTAGAGAAAAAAGCAAAAGAATCAATCTCCCTTTTTAATATTCTCTAGATGGTTTAGTTTATTTGAAATTTCTTTAAGTAAAATATTGCGTTCTTTTTGAGATTGAAAAATCCATACAACGAACCAAATAATAAAAACAATAACAGACGCATAAATAAAGAACTTCAGTAAAGGCAAAATAGCGATAATTTTAACCATTTATTTAATTCTCCTTTTTAAGAGGAGTATAACATAAATGGAAAAGATTGTATTTGATAAATCACAGTTCGAAAATAATGAGTAATAAAAGAGAAGGTGCTTATTTAACTAAGGGGTGCTTTAGCAGAACAGGTCCGTCAGTAGACATTCTTTCTTGTAATTCCACTAAAGGTGCAGGTTTCTTTAAGAAGGAATTTTCTAAGATACCATAGAATACTTATTATGGATGAGTGGAGGTATAAATGAAAAAAAATCATGTGTATGCATTGATAATTTACTTTGGATTAGGACTTTTAGGTGATGCAATCACTTTGATATTTAATAATCCGAGGAGTTTAGTAATTATACTTAATTTTACGCTTTCCCCCTTGTTATTGTTAGTAACTTTATATTTATTGAAAAACGATTTAAAAGTAATGGTATTTGAAAAAGGAAAATCAACGGTTAAACAATCAATATATGCAATTATCAAATGGTTTTTTATAGCGATAGTTGGATTTATTGTTATTGCAATAATAACGCCTTTATTTTACACGTCAGAAGTATCTAATTCTTCGAGAATGACACAAGCTATTCCTTTAATTGTTATTCCATTTGTTTTTATAGCACCAGTTTTAGAGGAGTTAATATTCAGAAGAATTATCTTTACATCATTTTCTAAGAAGTTCACTGTTTTATTAAGTATACTTTTTACGTCAGTAATCTTCGCGGGTTGGCATATGACTTTATCAGGTTTTCCTATAATATTCTGGTTATCCATCGTTATCACTTATAGTTATTATCAAACAAACAGATTATTAGTTCCAATTACCCTTCATATACTATGGAATCTATTTTCATCAAGCGTAGCCCTAATTGGTGCTTCTTTTTTTCAATAACATTCAGAGGAGGTACATCCAAGTAGTGGTCGCGGTTATTAAACTAACGGGTACTTTACTTTAAGAAGGAGTGTAAAGCTTTTTTTCTTATTAAACTAAAGATAAGGTGAAAGAGAGGGATATTGATGCATGTAGAGTTAGATGCAAAAGTGAAAAGATGGCTTCAGTTAAAAGGTGAGCATGTTTCAGTAAAAACCATTCAAGTTAATGCCTGCTGTGCTCCTCCTATTCAGGATTTTATAACTCATTTAGGAAAGCCAAAAGATTTGCATAACTATGATGAAATCAAAGTAGACAATTTATCAATTTTTGTTGAGAAACATCTTTCATTAAATGAAAAAATAACGTTGAAACTTACGGGAATGGGTATTTTTAAAACGATTACAGCCAAGTTTTAGTTAGGTTAAAGTATAGACTCGGGACATAGGGGAGAGTATAAACCTCATTTAGATACGTTAAGTTGAACTATGATAAATAAATGTCAGAGGCTATTTGGTACCAAGGTTTATTATTCGTTCTTCAGCAAACGGGTGCTTTACTTCAAGAAGGAGTAAAGCCCCTTTTTCTTATTAAACTATCGGAGCAGGTTAGTTGAACAAGGAACTCGCTTCCTAACGCGTCGAAGAATAATTTAGAGGAGCTAAATGATGAAGAAACTATATTTATGCCTTTTGATAGTTATGGGGATTGGGGGATTGTTGCTATTTTTGGTTGTGAAGAAGAGAGCAAGGAGAATGAAATGGTCATGGAAGGCATTGTGGCTAAAGTAGATGCTCATGTAATCTTTATTTATGAAGAATTAGAAGAAGAAACAAGGGTTCTATCAGAAGAAGAAGTCATTTCAAAATCGATTCAAGCATCCTACTTTGGCTTTGATGAAGAAATTTCTGGTATTGAAATAGGAGACAAAGTAAAAGTTTGGTATGACTCCATGGATACAAGTTTACCTTGGTCTGGTAATGGAACAAAAATCGAAGTAATAGATAAATAAAAAGGATAAAAAAACGATATTCATTATATTACGAACTTTATCCTTATTGAAAACGGGTGTTTTAGTTGAAGATCATTGAGCTGCTAAGTCGGCTCTTTTTCTTATTGAACTAACGAAGCAGGTTAGTTGATCAAAAATTATAATATTGGGTAGATGTTTAAAAGGAGATTTTAAAATGAGAGATTACGAAAATAAAGTTGCTTGGTGTTAAATTTGTTCTAAGGGATGGATTGAAATTGTTAAAGATACGATTACGGATGAATTATTAGTTTTGTGTTGTGAATGTGAAAATGAATGGGATAGTCCATTAGAAATTACAGTTCCAATGCTAGAGAGGAAGTTTCGGAAAATCGTGTTTCTGAACCAACAAAAGAAGAAATTATTCAAATCAAATGGGATAAACATATTTTAGAAGAGTAATGTTATCTTCAACTAACGAAGCAGTTTAATTCAATAGCAGAGAACGGATATTTGTTAATTCAAATGGGAAATTCACTTAAAATTGGAACCTCTTTTTGTTTTGAACGTATGAAAGTAAAGGGCAGTTTGTTGAATAATGATATAAATAGGGTGGGGTATATGAGTGAACGATTCGAACTAAGTTTTAAAAACAAGGAAGTTAGAATGTGGTTTTATATTATAGTGCCAACTTTTATTGTAGGAAGCTTATTTCTGTTAATTGGGGGTCTCACATATAATTATGTTCCATGGGCATTGTTAGTAATAGCATGGATAACCTTTTATATATGGCGTTTTCTTTACAGGAGGAAACAGAAGAAATAAATTAATAACCTTCCTAAGTAAGCTCAAGGGTGCGTTTCTACAATAAGTGGAGACGCTTTTTCACTAAAGGCGAAGTTTAATGAAAGAAACAATATAAATGAATTGGAAGGGAAGATGAATAATGATTAATAAATATTTTTATATAGTGCTTGTACTTGGAACAATCCTACTATCAGCTTGTAGTGCGGAAAAAACCGAACAAAAAGTTATAGTAGATAAGACTGTTGAGGATATAGTAATTGCCGATGGCTCTAGTACTGAATTAAACCAATTTGAACTGTCTGCTAAAGAAGAAGAGGTTTATAGGAATTTTCAAAAAGATTTAGATTTAAAACATCTAAGTGAATTAGAACCAATAAGTATTGCGAAGTTATATGTTAAAGCAGGGATTGATAAAAAATATGATGTTGAATATGCTTTATATACAGACAGAGAAGGATATATTCAATGGTCAAAAGAAGAAGATGAAAAAATCCCTGTATCTCACAGAGGTTCTGATGAACAAATTATCAAGCAATTCAAAAATATAGATAAAGGAACATTTGTACAAACGAGTGATTATGAAGGATATATTGAATATGATTTAGGTGAAGGAACAAATGGTTTTCAGATGATTAAAAATGTAGACGGGGTTTGGCAGGTGTCATTTATGCCTATTCAATAAAATCTCAATTTGGTTTTACTATCGAGTATTTAATAAACCTGATACACAGAGCTTGTGAATATATGTACTAAAAGTAATGAGTGCTTTAGTTAAACAAGACCATCATGGTGCTGCGCCCCAAAAGTTAGAGTAATAAATCTAACCTTTGGGGTGTTTTTATATGGCGAAATATAGCCAAGGTTTTAAATTAAAGATTGTTCAAGAGTATTTAAAAGGACACCTGGGATACTTATTATTAGCACAAAAACATGGTATTCCATCTTCAACGCCAATCAAACATTGGGTTAGGGCTTATAAAGCTTTTGGA
>NZ_JBAWSY010000033.1:0-18041 GCF_037104765.1 Psychrobacillus mangrovi
TGTTCGTCGAGCCAAGATTTTATTCCACGCTTCCTCTAGCCCTTACCTCACGATAAGTACCTTGCGCTTCCTTAGTGGTTGGTCGATGTGTACCCCCACAGTGGACTTTCACCACCTAGATAGTTGCTATGCCTGGCACACATAAGAAAAAGCTATCTTGATGGATAGCTTGCGCTTTTTTCATATTCCTTGTTCAACTAAAGCACCCGTTAGTTTAATAAGAATTACCCCTGACGTTACTTGGTAAGGGGAACTCACTCAATAGAATTAGCCATTTTTAAAAAGTCCTTAATTGTATAGTCATTCTCCTCACCCATTGGAGAAGGTATCCTTAAATAGATGACCACATTCTCTTTACCATCATGCCACGATAGAACTTTACCATTTCCTTGACCGTCCCATTGGGCTTCTATTCCATTGTTTAACTCCACTGTTTCTTTAGTTGCTAAGGTAGGATTTTCTTTAATAAAAAGGTTGGTTACATGTAAAATATCTTTCTCACCTTTAAATGCTATATCGATTAACATGGATCCTTTCACGCTCACACTAGTCTGCAAAGGCGTTATTTGTACCTGTTTCACTTCAAAGGGAATCGTTGAATATTTTGGCATTATTATTTTACTTAAGGTATCATCAGGAATTTCCTCTTGGTTAGTCTCCAATTCAGGATTACTATTCAATAAATCTTCCCAATTACTTTCCTTTGATTCTTCTGTTTTTGTTGAACATCCAAATATCAAAGTGACAAATATAAGGAAACTAAAAAGCATGAATAACTTAGTTTTTATTAGTAACACCCTTTCATAAGCTTTACTTTAATACGTACGCAAGAAAAAATGGTTTCTATTTTATATAAATTTTCCATTTTAAATAAACAAAAACCCATTTTGCTTTTTAAACTAAACTGCGGCGTTAGTTTAATAAGATAAAAGGCTTTACTCCATGAACAATGGCTATGTCGTTTCAATGTCAAAAGCAATTAGTGAGGAATGAGCAAATGATGACGAGCTTTTTGTCACCGAATTTGAAATTTAGGAGAATAATAAACTCTATTATCAATTGAAAAAAAGAACTTCGAAAAATAAAAACATAGGAAGATTTTAATCTTCCTATGTTTTTATTCATATTATTTATCTGTTTTTTTTTGCTTTTTTTTCAAATACTCCGCACGTATTTTTTCAAGTTGCTGCTTTTTATCAAATTTGGCAGGCTTGTGTTTTTCATGAAATTTTGCCACAGCCGCCTGACCTTTGGTATCCAATTGATATTTTCCCACTTTGTTCACCTACTTTTCTTGTCTTTAAAGAGAATCTATTCAACAAATATAATATACCTTATTTTACTGAAGTATTCATTATCCTTTGACCTTAAATTTGCTGATTCATTTTAATGTATTTCTCAATGGACAATAAGCTTTTGGATATTCCGCCAAGGAAAATATCCATTACTTATACGAGTTCTATTTTTAGTAGATAGTTCTTCAGAGAAATTTTTTTAAATTCGATATATAAATGGCAGGCTAATGTAGCAAGTAATACGTCAAAATATACTTGAGGCATATAACTTGAAAAGAATCTTTTTATTGTTAAAAATATAATTAAATCATATATCTTCAACTCGAGATATATAATTGTATTATAAAGAAGTAAAAAAAATTGGAGGCGGTAAAATGAAAGGCTGGCAATTTACAGGTACAAATATCCCACTAGAATTGATTGAAAAAGAAGATCCAAAAGCCATTCCAGGCCACGTTGTTATAGAGGTGAAAGCTGCTGGTTTATGTCACTCGGACGTTGCAGCATTACAAGATCCAGGTTGGATGCCACTTTTCCCAAATGGTCCTGTTATTATGGGGCATGAGTTTGCTGGGGTAGTTATTGAAGTGGGTGAAGGTGTAGAAGATTTTAAAGTTGGAGACCGAGTTGGGGCTAACCCAATGGATCGAGCAACGAAAGTAACTGCTGGGTACAACTATGACGGAGGGTATGCTGAAAAGGTGCGTGTTCCTGCTCATCAATGTGTAATCATTCCTGAAAGTGTTTCCTTTGTAGAGGGGGCAGCTTCAACAGATGCAGGAATCACAGCTTATCGTGCTCTTTTCAGTATTGGACAAGCAAAAAAAGGTACAAAATTAGGAATTATCGGTATCGGTGGACTTGGTCAATTTGCTCTACAAATGGCATTAATTAAAGGTTGCGAAGTGTACGCTACAGATGTTACTCTAGAAGCTCGAAAACTTGCTGAAGAACTTGGGGCTAAAAAAGTTTACGACACTATTCTAGATATGAAAGAAGCGGAATTAGACGTCATTGTTGACTTTGCTGGTTTTGGACAAACAACTGCTGATGCACTGGAAGCTGTAAGACCACAAGGAACCGTTGTGATTGTTGGTATGGGTAAATTAGAATCCAACATCAATACTTATTTAATGATTACCAAAGAAATTAAGCTTTTAGGAAGTAATGGTGGGTCAGTAGAAGACTTAAAAGGTGTATATGATTGTTTCGCTACTGGAAAAATGAGTCCAAATCTTATCACAATCCCATTTGAAGAAGTCGACAAAGGTATTGAAAAACTGAAAAATCATGAAGTAAAAGGCCGCTTAGTAGCTGTATTTGAATAAATGTAAGTCTTCTATGTAATAAAGGTAGAGATAGGTACAAAACCCACCTCTGAAATGAAAAAGCCTATGAAATTTTACTTGTCGTAAAAATTCACAGGCTTTAATATTTTTAAAATAAAATAAGGACATCGTCTCTGTTAAATTTAAGATAGCACACAAATATAAAAATATCATAATAGCAAACAAAAAATGGAGAAAGTAAATTTGAGTTCTTCCAAATTCTCCTCTCCCTCTATTTGAAGCTAATTATGTCCCAGCCTCCTTTTTTTAGGTAGCCACATGCTTAACTAAAGCACCCGTTAGTTGAAGAAGGTAAGAAAAATAAATTATGCTTTCTATTATTAAAATTAATTTTTAGCTAATTTCTCCCAATCTTCAAAGGACAACTTTTCTGTAATATGTTTTAAATTATTTGGAACTTCAACATAACACATTAATTCTAAACTGTTACCATCTGGGTCTTTGAAATAAACGGAAGCATTGCCTTGATTTGGTCGAATAAATGGCTCAATAGATTTTCTACTACCAAATGGCACTCCCTCAACTTCAATAGAACCTAACCATTTTAAAGACTCTTTTAAATCTTCATATGAAACTTGAAAAGCAATGTGTCGTAAAGAGGGGTGATAGAGTGTTTGATACTCATTTCCTTCCCACAAACCCAACCAACTTTTACCTTCTTCTATCCAAAAAAAAGCAGTTTCCTCATCACGCCAAGCCATTTTCAAACCTAATTTCTTATAAAATTCCATTGAATTATCTAAATTTTCCACCGGCAAATGTGCTTCATATAAACCTTTTATCAAAATAACACCTCTTTTTGAATGATTACATTAATAGTAGCAATTTTTAAAATATTGCACCTCATTCAAAAGTCTAATGTTAATTAATTTTGTTCCTTATTCGAATCCTTATTCAACTAAACTGCCCCTTTAGTTTAAGTGTAACATTTCACAATGCATGTCTGGATCAACTTAATGTTTTGGACATAAAAATAGACCATCGAAATGATTGCCATATTTTGCTAAAGCACCCGTTAGTTGAAGAAGAAAAGTGAAGCTTATTCAATAATAATTGTGCCCTTTAATTGAATAACTAAAATATCATCTCAGTTATAGAATCAATTAAGTATTCCGGTTGAATATAAACGTATGTTCTATCGACAGGAAGGTATCTTGCCAACGGTAAATGAACGGTTGGAGCTTGCTTATCTGGAAGATGTGTACAGCGCCTACAAATCATTTGGCTCCTTTATTGCGATTTAAACGATTGTTTTTACGTAATAGTCAATGCTCGTGGTCCTCTTCTTGTTCCTTCAAGACGCTTAAGATTGTGAAGCTTTCAACGGTGGAATCCTGCTGACACCCTTCCAGTGTATAGGTTAATAGTTGCTGTCCCTCCTCTGATACCAGCTCCGAACAGGTCATGTTCACTTTGGCGGGGCTGTCTCCTCGATCCTTATTTTTTGAACGATCAATTTCCAAATCGAATAAAGATCCGTCGAAAGATAAATTGTACAATGTTGGATTTCCTTCCAGCGTATAATTGGTAATCCGTACGGAAGCCGCTTCTTTCGCTTCGATGTTGTCCAAGAATCGTTCAAAGTGAGGGAAATTGTAAACAGGTCCATGCATATTAATGACATCGCCGTTTTTAACCGCTGTTTCGCTATCATATGAACAAGCGGATAGCATGCATATTCCGAGAAACAGTAGTAGATTCAAAAGTTTTCGCATTTTAATCCTCCTATGGTGTCCATGATATTTCACCTTCACTGTATGCTCTAAACCATCAATCTATCCCATAGCAATGCATAAAAAACACTTTTTGGACTTGAAGGAATTTGTAGAACGGGGAGAACGATTGAACGCTTTGATTGAAACGATTTTCACCGAAGTGCCCCCAGCCTAATTTCTCAAAATTAAAACAAGAAATCAGAATCCTTATCTATTTCATAATAGATTTTCGTAAATATGAATTTTTCTGCACTTCCAAAATTTAATATTATTTATCCTTTTTTATCCCCTGAAAATAGCTATGACAATGCGAAACGAAAGCTTCTGAAATTTTTGTTGGGTATGTATACCGATGTTTTAATAAACCAATCGTACGTGTAAACTTCCCATTTTCAATTTTTAGGTGCTTTATTTTATCTTCATATAGATTAACAGATGTTTCAGGTGTAAACGCTGCCCCACGTCCATTTTTCACCATCTGCAAAATCGTTGTTGCTTCTTCTACCTCTACTTGATAAGTAGGTGTATAACCCACTGATTTACAAAATTGATCCGTAAATTGACGAAAACTATATTGGTCTGTTAATCCTATAAATGATATATTTCTCAATTCCATCAAGTCAATTGTACCTGTTTTAGCTTCTTTGTATGATTTAGGAACAGTTAAAAAAATTTCTTCTTCAAATAATGGCACCCACTCGACATTCGAATGTTCTATTTTCTCTGTTGTAATACACACATCATATTTGTCATTCTCAATAAACTGTTGCAAGTTTTCTTTCGATAACGGAACTTGTTGATATTTCACATGTGGATATTCATCAAAAAATAAATCAATGATATTTGTAAATGTATATGGAAGAGTTGTTACAATTGATAAATTACCATCTCCTTCACCTCGCCTCGCCTCCAATCCACGCTCTAAATTACGTATTACTGTGAAAACACGCTCTACTTCTTTAAATAAAAACCTGCCATTTTCATTTAATGAAATGTGCTTACCATTACGGAAAAATAAATCCATTTCTAGCTCTGCCTCGAGATTTGTAATTGCTTTGCTTAACGCTGGCTGCGAAATCAAAAGGTCTTTTGCAGCTAGGGACATATTTTCAAATTTTGCTGTTATATAAAAGTATTTTAATTTATTTAAGTCCATAATTAACCTCATTCCTTATAACCTAAAGTTATAAATATATAATTAATAAGTATTTTCCATTATATCAAAATGAGTATAATATATACATTGTCACTAGTATGTGAACATTTTGTGAAACATGTAAAAGTGTGAATAAAGTATGAACAAAACAAGAGGGAGTTGTCGAATATGAGATTAAAAGACAAAGTAGCAATCATTACAGGAGCAGCATCTGGTATGGGACAAGGGGAAGCTATTCGCTTTGCTAAAGAAGGCGCAAAAGTGGTTGTGGCTGACTTAAACTTCGAAGGTGCTCAAGCAGTCGCGGAAGAAATTAAAGCTTTCGGCGGAGAAGCAATTGCTGTATCAGTAAATGTGATGAAATCTGAAGATATACTAAACTGCGTTAAAGTAACAGAAGAAACATTTGGTTCAGTTGATATATTAGTCAATAATGCAGGTGTATTCGACAAGTATGCAAAATCTTTAGATACAACATTAGATCAATGGAATTTCTTTATAAATATTAACTTAACAAGTGTATTTGAATTTTCAAATGCTGTATTACCAAGTATGATCGAACGTGGTACTGGTTCAATCGTAAATATTGCTTCTGTTGCAGGAATTGTTGCTGGTAAAGGCGGAGCTGCTTATACAGCTACGAAACATGCTGTAGTTGGATATACAAAACACTTATCTTCCGAATATGCTCGCTATGGCATTAAAATTAATGCCCTTTGCCCGGGTACAATAGAAACACCTTTAACTAAAGATGTTTTAGCAGATATTCCGAAAGATTTAGTACCAACTCGTACATTTGGACAAGTAGAACAGGTAGCAGATTTAGCAGTATTTTTAGCATCTGATGAAGCGAAATTCATGAATGGTGCAATTGTTCCAATTGATGGCGGATTTACAATTCAATAATATCTGTAAAACTCTATTAACTTAAAAATACAAAATGGAGAAGCAATAGTGACTGCTTCTCTATTTTTATGAGGTGGAAATATGAAAAAGCAAGGCAAAATACATTATGCTTGGTGGATAATGGTTGCAAGTGCTTCGATTTATGCAGCAAGTGTAGGAATTATCGTTAGCTGTGCACCAATCTTATATCGTGTAGTAGCTGAAGACTTAAATGTGGGTGTTTCTGAAATTAGTTTGTATACATCATTAATGTATTTAACTATAACAATTCTACTCCCTTTTGCAGGAAAAATATTGAACAAATTTGATATACGTTATATTTTAACCATTGCCGGTATTATTAATGTGGTAGCATTTGGATTAATGGGTACTTATCATTCGGTTTTCCCATTTTATATTTCTGGGATTGCATTAGGAATTGGTAGTACGTTCTTAATTTACGGATCTATTCCCTTAATCATGAACAACTGGTTTAAAGCAAAAGTTGGTACTTCTTTAGGTATCGCAATGGCATTTATGGGGGTTGGTGGTGCAATTTTCGCTCAAGTTACAGGTATCTTGATTGAATCCATTGGTTGGCGTTCAACTTATATCGTATTAGGTGTTATTGTAGCAATCTTAATCTTACCATTCTCTATTTTTGTCATTCGTTCAAAACCAGAACAACTAAATATGACGGCTTATGGTGCTGATGAAGTGGATGTTAATGCATCTAAAGTGGAAAAAGCACCTGAAACAGGTGTCTTAAAAAGTGGAGCGATGAAATCTCCTGCATTTTACTTAGTTATGTTATTTACTGGATTGTTTGGTTTGGCTTCAACAGTTAGCTTCCATGTACCAAACTTTGTACAATCAGTAGGATTCACTGCTACGATGGCTGCTACAGGAGTAACTTGTGTAACGATTGGTCAAACAGATGGAAAATTCTTACTTGGTGCCATTAATGATAAATTTGGTATTAAAACAGCTCTATTTGTTGGTATCGGCGGTGGCATGATTGGTGTAGTTGCATTGCTTATTTCTGATTCATTCGGAATTGGTATGCTTTATGCTGGTGCACTACTATTTGGTATTGGGTTCTCTGGGTCTACCTTACTCCCTCCAGTAGTAATCCGTGAAGTATTCGGTGGACGTGATTACGCATCTATTTATACAACCATTATGTCCGCTTCTACGTTAGGTGTAGCAGTCGGTACAACATTATTTAGTTATCTTTACGATTCGAGCGGTTCTTATTATACCGTTTTCATTATTGTGATTGTACTCTTTATAATTACTATTTCTTCTAGTTTATTCTCTTTAAACTGGAAGAAAAAATTAAATTACTAAACCTTTAAACACTTACAAAGTTCTATAATTTTGTAGGTGTTTTTTCTATTGTATTGAAAAATATTTATTTGTTAATCAAAAGCGATATAATGATTAATCAACATAAATATTTCTTGTGATTCTTCATTAGTAATTGATTATTTTTATTAGTCCTTCTTCCACTAACTGCCCCGTTAGTAGAAGAAGATTATTCTTTTACAACTCAAATTTTGGGCAACCTTAATTCCAATAATCCTTTTTTCTTCAATCCTTAATATTACTCGTATAAGTGATATTTAGATTGTTACTGGAATTCAATAAACTCTTTTTTTTCAACCATTTCTTTGCCCACCGCAAAGACTTCCCTTAATACTTCATTTAGCGTTTGGTAGGTTTCGATTGTTTTTAGGTTCCTGCTTTTGAGTTCTAATATTTGCGAGTTTTCGTCAAAAGCAAAAATACTTTCTCTTACTATTGAGTCTCCAAAAATGAAAAGATTTTCGGGCAGCTTTCTTTTTCCTAAATAAGGCTGGATGTTTCTTATCGTGATATTCTCGTGAATTTGCTCTTCTATTGACATTCCTCTCACCCATCTTGTTTTCCTGCTATTCTCAACAAACTCAATAATTTCTATGAGGATCCCAATTTTTTAATTTAGTTTCATCGAGAATACCTTTCTCCCACGCCTCATTTGAGAGACTATAATCATATTGTTTAACTCCATCATTTGCAAAATAGAAATATTGAGCATAAGGTTCATCTTCAAAAACTACTATTACATAATAAGGAGGACTTTTTATTCCATATATTCCATTAACAGATTTAATATCTTTCTTCTCAAATCCCTTTTCATCCACTAGATAACTAGTCACTCTCTTTTCATATTCAGTTTTAGTATTTTCTATTTTTAGATGCGCTCTAAAGAAAACCACACAAATAAGCAGAATAAGTATGACTAAAATTATTATTACTTTCTTACCCAAAATCTCACCACCGTTTTTTGGGCATAAAAATAGACCATCGAAATGATGGCCATATTTTGCTAAAGCGCCAGATTGTTGAAGATCTTTATTCAACTTACGTTCCTGTTAGCCCTACAAAGAAAAGGATTAGTTGTGATATGGTGATATTTCGGCGTTAAGATTTCTTTAATCAAGATCCTTCCTTTAATAATTCTTTTGCATTTTTGCCATTACCAATAATCCCCCCAAAAAAACTGATAAGTTCCTTTAGGAATATCCCTAACAATCAACTTTCGAGAAAGTTATTAAAATATTAAACATAGTAATTTTTTTATTCTATAAGTTTCCCGAACTATTCTAGCAGGAAAGTTCGATAACAATTTAAAGGTCCATTGTTTATAGGGGGGATATTTAATATTCTAATGCTAAGAAGTGGATGTAACTAATATGGTGGTTGGACTACAAACTAAGGAGGAATATTAAATGAGATTAGAAAGTGAAGTAGCGATTATCACTGGAGCTGCAAAAGGAATGGGCGCTTCACATGCAAAACGTTTTATTGCTGAAGGTGCTAAAGTGGTCATTACGGATGTATTAACAACTGAAGGGGAAGCATTAGCAGCTGAGCTAGGACCTAACGCATTATTCCTACCGCTTGATGTAACAAACTTTGCACAATTGGAAGAAGTTGTAAATAAAACTGAATCACATTTTGGGCCTGTTACGATTTTAGTAAATAATGCAGGTGTGGATTTCCCAGAGGTAAGTATTGAAGACTTACAAGTTGCACAATATGAAAAAATTATTGCTATTAATCAACACGGGACGTTATATGGCATGAAAGCCGTTGTTCCAAATATGAAAAAGGCGGGACATGGTGCTATTGTTAATATTTCATCATTAGCTGGAATCATTGCTGCCAATCAAAAAATCGCCTATACAGCTTCAAAATTTGCTGTAAGAGGTATGACGAAAGCAGCGGCCTTAGAACTAGGTGTTGCAAATATTCGTGTTAACTCTGTACATCCTGGTTTTATTGAAACCGATATGACACGTCATTTAATTTCACCAGAACTGGAGCAAATGTTTCCGTTAAAACGTGCTGGGCGCGTGGATGAAGTGACAAATTTAGTTTTATTTTTAGCATCAGGTGAATCAGGTTATTGCACAGGCACGGAATTTATCATTGATGGCGGATTAAATGCCCAATAAGATATCGATATGTTAAGTGAGGAAAGGGGAGCAACCAATGGATGCGCTCCTTTTTCTTATGTAAAAAGGTTAATGTTCTAAAAATCCTTTCTGACGTTGAGTTTCTTTTTCAACAATGTGCCTTCTTATAGTCACAGTATGAACTTGTGCTGTAATTGTATCAATTAAAATTTTCGAGAATTGGACAGCAGATAGCGGACACCCCTGTTCAATCCAATCAATAATTAAACCTGCAGAACCATATACTATATAACGATTTATATATGAGGTTAAGTGTGAGTTTTCGTGAAAATAAAAATCCTGTTCATAAAGTGTTACTAAATGTTGGAGCAATTTTTCTTTAAATCGCAGTTCTAAAGAAGGCGTCATTAATGCAAGATAAAAATTATGATACTTAGCAATATGTAAAAGGGCAGCAAAAGGCTCATCAGAAGTAAGTTGATTAAATTCAAATTTAGATTTCCCCATATAGGGAGTTCGATAAGCTATAGTAAATTCCTTTAATAGCAGCTCAATACAATCTTCCGCAAGGTTTTTCTTATTTGTGTAATGTTTATAAAATGTTGCTCGGCCTACATTTGAGTGCTCAAGAATAGATTGAATTGTAATATCCTTGTAAGGCATTTGTTCTAATAATGTAAAAAAGGTTAAAAACAATTCGATTTTCGTTTTTTGAACACGTTTATCTAAAAATTGGAATTCAGCCATGGTAAACCTCCTAAAATTAAAATGGATAGTTTCCTTTATTTTAAACTAAATATTATGTAATTTCATTGGGAGGGGTATTTCCTCCTTCAAAACATGCCTCACTCTTATATGTGCATTATACTTTCCCAAAGCGTCGTTTGGTAACCTTTAATAAAAAAATGTTATTCAATAATATGGCCCGATTGTTGAACAACACTCTTCAACTAACCTGCCGCGTTAGTTTAATAAGAAAAAGAGCTGTTTGAACAGCTCAACGAAATTCACTAAAGCACCCGTTAGTAAAAAAAGAACGTTTCTTCAATATGAAGAAACGTTTTTATTTTTTCCTTTTCGATTTTCCGAATACACCTATTGCAACAGCTGTGCCAATGCCGACGGCAAACCAAGTAGCCGGCTTTTTGTACTAAGTGAAAAAATAATAATAATCAGAGATATTTCTCTAATGGAATTTAACAATCTTTTCTATATCAAAACGGTGATGAGGGTATCCCTCACCGTTAGGTTTTCCGATTGGAAGAATCCCTGCGAATAGAACATGCTTGGGAAGATTTAATAATTCCCTTACTTTTTCCTGGTCGAAGCCTAGCATGGGATTGCTTGCATACCCATAACCTTGCACAGCTGTCATCAGGATACCGAATGCAATGTTGGTTTGAGTTAACCCCCATTGGCCACGTTCTTCAACACTCATTCCGTTAAAGAAAGCTGACAAATTCGCTACTTCTTCTTCTTTTCGCTCACCGGAAAGTCCAGGATGGACAGTGTCAGCTATATTGGCAAGCACATCTTCCATATCACTAGTTACGACAATTACTGCTGGAGCAGATGTAACTTGTTTTTGACCATAAGCAGCTTCTTCAAGCTTTTTCTTAAGATCAACATCAGTTACCACATGAAATCGCCATGGCTGTAGATTCCATGCGCTTGGGGATAGTCGCACAAGCTTAAAAATGTTTTCAATATCTTGTTGGTGAATCGGTTGCTGAATGAATTGGCGAATACTGTGCCTTGATTCAATTGCTTGTTGAACTGAAATTGTTTGTTCTGTAGTTGATTTATGCGTCATGTTGTCACCTCTTTATAGAATTTACTCAGGTATTGTACCCATATTATAAAGAAGTAAACAATAATTATGCTCATGGATAGTTAACAAAGTTTTACTTCTTCTTCACCGATGCCTAAGCAATCCGTCAGGCGCAAAAGGGAGCTCCATTAAAAATACTTAACAATTTTCAACAAGTTCATTTATAAGCCTAGCCTTTACCAGAGAGATAGAACCATCCTCCTTTTAAACTAGGAACATTTCTTCAACTAACCTGCCGCGTTAGTTCAATAAGAAAAGCTACCCTTACAGGCAACCTCTTGTTTAACTAAAGCACCCGTTAGTTTAAGTTCATTTTTTCACATAGAACTATCCAAAATAGTTCTATGTATGCAAGTTCTAATAACCTAACTGCTTTAAGCTCAATAATAAACCATCATCCGTAATCTTTTTAACCTTGAATGAATTTAACTTTCTGTCAATTTTTTTATCCATTTTATCTGCATTACTGAATGAATTTCTTACTGCATCTATTGCATAATTAAGAATTGATAACATACCTGCACTTCCTAATGCCACTCCTATACTTTCGTTCTCTGGAAGATGAGTATCCATAATCTTTCTTACTTCTTTATAATAGTCTCCTTTAATAAGGATATATTCAGATTTTGCCTCTAAACCTGCTAATAAATCAGTTCGATTATGTGCTTCAAAAGCTTCTATACCATTCACTTTGTACATAAAAAATCCACCTTTCAAGTGTCATAATAATCAACTCATAATAATCAACTCATAATAATTATACGAATATAAACAAACTAAAGTTCCGCTTTTTTCTAATTTTATTTATTCGACTAAACTGCTTCGTTAGTTTAAGTGAAACATTTCACAAAACAGCTTTCGTTAGTTGCTCAAGATCACTTCTTCATATGTTCTTTCAACTTCAAATAGATCGTTGGCTTCGGAACTCCAGTTACCTTAACGATGTCGCCAACGCTCATACCGTTTGTTTCTCTATTAGCCATTAGAACTAACGCTTGTTGTACCTTCTTAGCCGGTTGTCCCTTGCGTCCCATATGTTTGCCAGCTGCCTTCGCTCTCTCGCGTCCTTCCGTGGTACGTTCTACGATTATGTCACGCTCAAACTGTGCGAAGGATCCGAGCATATTGAACAATAACGTATTGATACTACTTGCACCTTTGCCCGCTTCGAACGTTATATTATCACGTATAAACTGGACACTCACGCCCTTGTCGGTTAACTCCGTTACTATCTTGTTAAGGTCAATGATGCTACGTGCTAGGCGGTCTATCTTCATCACTACTATCGTATCGCCTTCCCTTACCTGGTCGAGCATAGCCGCCAGTTGTGTACGCGGTGCGGTTGATGTTCCTGTTACCTTCTCTACGAATAGACGCTCGCACCCTGCCTCACGTAACTCTACCTCTTGCGCTTCTAACTCTTGGCCTACCGTCGATACTCTCGCGTATCCAATTCTCATCTAGCAATACCTCCGTCTATAAAATAGGTTAACTTCTATACCATATATTATAGACAAACTTATATACCGATAGAACTCCTAATTTTAATATTTAATTCACCAGTTTTTCTGTTGTATATAAGTTAACACTTTTAGACTTTGAGCGGGGATCAATTACCTTCCAAGCAATAAAAAAACCAACCGGAGTTGGTTTCTATAGCCTATTAACAACGAAATTCTCCATTCTTTTTTTTCTCGGTAACTTTTAATATATATGAAAGTACAGCTTTTCATGAACAATGCGTTCTTAACTTGAAAGAATAAATTGGCTATACTATTGGTGGAAGGTTAAGACAGGAGTTTTATCAAAAGTATTTCTAAACAAGAAAGTGCAGCGTTCAATGCGACGCTGCACTTTTTACTATTGCTCCCGTTAGTTTAAGTACATTTATTCACAAGTAGATAACTGACTTTTCGATGAACCACATTAAATGTATGTGGAAACATTTGGCTGGTACTGGTTAAGTTTACAAGGTAACAAATCAATAAAATTGGTCCACATCGTTCATAAAAATCACATAGTCAAGTGAAATCAGATCAAATGAATCTCGCCTACGTTTTTTGATTTGTTTTAGAGGAGGAAATATATCAGGGCGACAACAGTTTCCAATGCCCTTCGGATACAACTTCGACCGCACCATCGATCACTTTGATGGCAGTTTGATCATCCATTACATACGCCCGTCCCTGCATCCCGGCGGCCCATTTCTCTGCAGCATCCATCGTGTTATACGGCAACATCCCCAGGTGTGGAAACATTGCAAAATCGACCAGACCCAGCGTTTCATCACCACCGATAGGTGGAGTCCAGCCAACAAAAAATTCCCCGATGTTAGGTGCCATCACCATGCTCCCAGCACTCATTCCCACATATACTGCGTTCAGCGACGGCAAGAGGTCTGCTAGCCCGGATTGCCGCATCCAGTGGCACAGGTAAAGGGCGTCGCCGCCCGCCACCAGCAGGACGTCCGTCTCCCGGACCAGAGGCACCCAGCGGTCTTCGTCGATGCTTGGTAGCGCTGTGAGCTCCAGCACGCCGACGGACTTCCAACCCAGGCCGACAAAGGTATTATCGGAATTCCCGCTGATGAGTTGCCAAGTTTTAACGCCAGGGCCGACCCAGGGGTGTCCATACATCGCGGTGGGGATACAGAGGGCGTTAGACTCGGCAATCGGTTTGTCCAGCATGTCAACCAACGCGTCATGAATGCTTTTGTTATTGATGCCTGCAGATGTGAGGAGAAATTTCATATCTTCACTCCTTATCTTAGTATAGTACTGTCAAAGTTTTTCATATTTCTAAGACAGCAATTATTTGATTTTTCTAACTACACATAACTTACAACACACTTAAAATTCATGTATTTGATGTTTGCAAAAACCAAAAACATAATCTGAAAGGAGACAAGCTATAAGCACTTAGTTTTTCATAAACTTTATACACTACCAACTTATATGATATTTTATAATACTCTGAAAAATCAACACAAACAAGTATAGGAGTGACTACTTCACCTTTACTCGCCTCCACCAAGAACGGATCTGAATATGACGTAGTACCCAAGTACTGCCAACTCCCGTATGCCCTCTTGATGGTTAGACATAGCATTTGTCATTGATTTTTTTCCACTGTTGACTCTTTCATTAACTCTTCGCCCAGTTTGTCAAGCATGATCTTCGTTCCGTGTTCACGCTGAGCAACGGTGTCATGGCCGTCGAGGAAGACTCCTTGCTCGGTGTAGATGAGCTGAGTGCCAGATTCTGCATGCTTGAACTCTGCAGTTGTCACGGATACCGAAATACGTCTTTCATCAAGATCCATCGTATAGGAATAGACTATGCGCTGATCCGGAACAATCTCCTGATAGCAAGCATCAAAGGTAAAGATGGGTCCTCCTTTGGGACCACCTTGACTGTACTCGCGCCCGTCAACTCGAAAGTTGAATTCGTCAGCTTTCGGAAACCACTTAGCTTTGGCTTCGGGATCGGACCAGGCGATGAACACTCGTTCAGGTGGAGCATTATAGGCCTTTTCAATGACAAAAGTGTCGTGTATTGCAAAGCGTTTATTCATCATTTATTCCTCCCTTTAAGTTGGTTCACTTTAATGCTTGTCAAGAAAGTCCCCAAGCTTGTCGAAGTGGTGATTCATACATGATCGTCGTTCAGTAAAAAAATTTTCATGGCTCTTTTTCATCATGCTCAATAATTTTGCGAAATCCTCCACCGCCAAAGGCTCTTCCATTTCCATCAGACTATATACATTTTGTAATTCTTTTATAAGCTTCTGTTGAATTCTGATATGTTCCCTAAGTCGGTCGATTTGAAGCGATACAATTTCGAATGGATTGTAATTGTCATCATTTAGAATCGATTTAACCTCATCAAGTGATAAACCTAGTTCCTTTAGTGCGAGTATTTGTTGTAGATGTGAAAGATCAGATTTGTTATATAACCTATATCCTGACTTAGAATATCCAGATGGAGAATACAAGCCAATTTGATCATAAAATCGCAGTGTTCGAACGGTTAAGCCTGTTAATTTGGCAAGTTCCCCAACTTGCCAATATTCCTTACCTTCAATAATCATCCCCTCATTTCGCGCGAAAATTAATTACCGGTGCCTTTACTATAAACGATTACGTAACGTAAGGGTCAAGGTAATATATAAATTATTTTAAGCGAAATGTTTGGAAGGAATCCAAAATCTATCGACTTACCATACCTTAGTTGAGCTTTGATATATCTTAATCTTATTATCAATTCTGTTTATAAAAAGACTAATAATGCTCACCTCCGATTAAAATAGTCTTTGATTAGAAAGAACTCTCTTCTTTTACTAAACTGCCCCATTAGTTCAATAAGAAAAAAGAGTTGCCTAAGCAACCCAGATTTCCAACTAAAGCACCCGTTGGTTGATGCCATGCTTTTGCCTCTGTTTTCAACCTACGGTGTACCACTTGTATTCACTCTAATCTATAGTTCCTAACACATCTGTATTTGGAGGTTCATAACCCATCTGGCGTGCCATAGCCATAATCTGTCCTTTGTGATGAAATTCGTGAGTGATCGTATGCATTAGCAATTTACCAGGTGTCATTGATATCGGTTCTCCTCCTTCTCTCCAAGGAATCTGCCTCTGGATCGGCTCATCCATTTGATGTGCGAATACTTCAAATACCTCATTAACATAAGAATCTACTTGTTCAAAGCGTACTTTTACTTCATCCCAACCGAGTTCCAACAGGTTTTCCTTTGAAGTGAGAGGTTTCTTCGTTTTCAATAAAACAAATGAGCCAAGCCAAGCATTATAACAGTCTGCTATGTGTACCAGTGTGTCTCTCACACTTTGCCAACCGAACCCATTTTCTTGAGTAAAGTCATTTGGATCTAGTTCACTACAAAAGTCAAGAAGTATTACTCTAGTCTGTCTGACCCATTCATATTCGTTTTGAGACACTATATCCACCCCTTATAGATGTCACACTTAATGTGATCAACACCTTTATATTCTTTATTTTGAATCAGATTCCTTCTTCAACTAAACTGCCCCTGTAGTTCAATAAGAAAAAAGGCTTACTCCATCTTGAAGTAAAGCACCCGTTAGTTTAAGTACAATATTTCACATACTTGCAGAACTCTAATCATTATTAGTCCTCTTTTGTACAGTTAATAATGAAGGTGCTGGAGAAAACGGGAAGAATTTTAACATTTCTACTGAAAAATAGTCAGTCGTATCTACTTCAGCTTCAATATATTTTACTCCGTTTTCAATGGCATAATTTATTTGGGAAGCTGTTAAAATTAACATAAGTTGCACGTCTGCATTCTCCTTAGTTCCTCTCCATCCAAATTCAAATTGATTTGGTGTATTTGAATAATGTAACAGGGAATAAGCCTGTATCTCACTATCCTTTAATACAATAAAACTTCCACTTTGAATTGTATCCTCATTAAAGATTAGCTCTTCCCATTTCTGAAAGCTGTGAACTCCAACAGGATTTACTGTGTGAGCTTTTTCATAGTTTTCTCTTACAAGATTTATCAATTTGGGTTTGAGTTCTTTAAGATTAGCTATACTATTTAGGTCTTTTATGCAGATATCTTGTCCATTAAAATCAGGGAAGACTTCTTGGAAATCAATCTTTGAGGCTCTTATTAAAGGCATATATGTCCTTCTAACTTCTAAGAATTCAACTTCTTCATAGAATGTTTTTAGTCCATAGGACGTTTCCCAAATACAAGTTTGTAATGGTAATTCAATTTCTTTAAAGTTGTATAAAGCTTCGATTAAAACAGCTTCAATTTCAAATCCGATATGTGGTTTTGTAACCATTGCAAAATATGTACAATATGGATGAAATTCTGATTTCCATGCAGTTATTAAACCTACCAACTTTTCATTCTCATAAGCTTCATATGTACAAATATTATTCTTGATGTGAACACCTCTTAAAAAATAGCGATAAGTGAAATCATCGTCCCCCACCCAATTCGTTAATATTTCTTTGATAACCTCGATATTTGGAGAGTTACTATATTTTATAGCATAATTACTTCTAAACATTTACATCACCTCCAGTATAGTAATTCTATATTGTTTTTGAACTAACCTGCTGCTTTCGTATTATAAGGTCAGCCAGAGAAAATCTGGTTGACTATTTTTTATTCAATTTATAGATTGATAGTAGCCGGGGTAGAACGAACCTGCTCGTGGGATTTGATCCCGACAACTAAACAGTTCGCCCTCTACTTGTTAACACATGATTAGGCTGGTTGGGACATGATGATCTCGTATAACAAGCGAAGATATGAATAACAAGGTAGATAGAGGTTACCGGTCAATC
>NZ_JBAWSY010000034.1:0-17600 GCF_037104765.1 Psychrobacillus mangrovi
TAATCCAGTCCATCTACCTACAATAGTTCAATGAATTAGGCGCTCTCTTTTTTTTAAACGAATGAGCTGCGTCTTATTAAGTATTGCCTTTTTTCCGAAATTACAGAAGTTTATTTTCATGGTAGTTTAAGTGTAATGATTCACAAAACTAATGAATACATACTAAATTTATTCTCCAGAACGGGAACGGAGATTGATTGACTCTGTTGCTTGTGTAGCACCATCATTTCCCAAAGCCTGAATAGTAATGTAGTCGAGGAATATCCTATCACCGAATTCCCATGTAATAGACCATCCATCACTCCCATCTATATCGTAACCAATAAGTGTTCTTTCACCCCAAGTCCCTGTTCCATTTTCGGTTATCCAAAAGAGTATTGTTTCAACATTTTCTACTTCCACAGATAAAGTCATTGTATTAACACCTTCTGGGACAAAATGCCAAACATGTTCCTTTTCTAAATCTGTATCAACCTTTAGAATTTGGGCTTTATCATCTTTACCGTAAGATTGTTCAGTTGAAGGGTCTATAATTTCTTCAGGTTGATTTTCGCTCTGATTAGTTGTAGCGTCTACACTTCCCCCTTGTTGAATATCGTCTACACTATTACATGCAGAAAGAATTAGTGTAATCAATAAAAAAAACATAACTATCGCATTCTTTTGCATAAGTAGCCTCCATTAAATATAAGCCATATATTTTTCTTGTATTAACCTGCCCTCTTAGTTCAAGAAGAAAAAAGGCTTTACTCCTTCTTGAACTAAAGCACCCGTTAGTTCAATAAGAATTTATAATAATGGAAGAATGTCAGACAAATCGATAAATTCTAGTTCAGTTTCTGCTTCTGCTTTCGAACGATAAACGGTAATTTTATCATAGGGTTTCATGTTGTCTTGCCATGTTCCTATATTACTCAGAAAATCTTCTACGTTTTCAGAAATTATAAAGCACTCTAAATCCCTATTGATATAACAAATTGGTGCGTCACTTTCCGAATCACACTGTTGATAAACAATTCCGACAAATCCTCCTTTACTATCTTTTGCCATAATATCTACATGTGGAACCGTAAAAAACTCTAAATGTGGAATATCATCGTCAAAGATAAATTGAATATCATAATCGTTAGCGTATGTTTGATACTCTCCATTTCTATTATGAACCCCCATTGAATTAATGGTTGTTCCTGCTGATATAATCTCAGTATCTTCTAAATTAACACCTATGGCTCCAGAGAATGCTGTTCTATCTAGATAAATTTTCCGCATATAAACCCCCGTTTAATCTTATTTTAAAATAAATACTCATTACTTTTGTTATTTCTTATTCAACTAAACTGCCCCTTTAATTTAATAAGAAAAAAGGCTTTACTCCTTCTTGAAGTAAAGCACCCGTTAGTTTAATAAGATACTCAGAACTGGCGGTAAGAGTAACAGACTAATTGAAGTGAAAATAAGTATTCGAGAAACTAATTTCGGTAGTTTTTCTCTACCTTTTCCTTTATACCATCCGCTAAATTGCAATTTATTTCTATATAGTACAAAAATCAGAATAAGAATAGCGATATAAGTCATCCAACCATATTTGTCTATATCAGTGCCAATTTCTAAATATACTTCTCCAACAAAATAACCCAAAATGCCAATAACAATAGCCATTATGAACAAAATTCGTATTAACTCTAAGAATATAACAACAGGAGTCATCAACACAGTACGAATAGAGTTTTCACCATCACGATTATTTTTCACTAATTCCACCGCCTTTGATTGTTACTTCTCCATGAATGTTAGAAGGTCCTTCTTTCACTAACCTGCTTCGTTAGTTTAATAAGAAGAAAGAGTTGCCTAAATAACCCCATGATCTTGAACCCGTTAGCTTAATAAAAAAATTCACAAGATTATTTAAAATTACTTGGAATTTTAACGAGAACATAATTTTTAGTCCACATTTGAGTGGTGGCAATTAATCTTTTTCCGTCTTTTTCAAAGAACAGACCAGCACCATCTTTTTCTTTAAATTCCCATCCATTTGAACCAATCATTTGTTTTATATTTTCATCAGCAATAGAAATACCTTTGTTCTCACTACTTGTGATATACCAAATAGAATCGCCTTCTACTGCAATTTCAGCTATTTTACTATCCGATTCTTTCAGTATATCAATCGCTTCTTTTGCAGATATATCATCTATCGGAAGAGAAGGATAATGTAATTTATTTATAAATACGATCACTGATATAACGACTATAAATAAACCTAAAATCATTCCAACTTTTTTCAATTAATTACCTCCTTTCTTATAAAATAAATACGATTATCAATTATTATAAGTTCCTAAGCATTCAAACTTACATACCTTTGGATTTGCTTATTCAACTAATCTGCTTCGTTAGTAAAAAAACACACTTCTTATGTCTATAATTCTATTAAGTTGGCAATAATCCCTCTAAGAGTACTATTTTAGGGGGAATGGAATTGTTACTGTCAAAAGCATGGTCTTCGTTTGAAGCGGATAAACGTATAGAGGGCTTTTCGCCGCAAACGTTGAAGGCGTACCAGGTACAATCTTTGCTACTTATTGGTTATTTTAAGGATGTAGAGATAGAATTGCTGGATTCAAATCAACTAAAGGAGTATCTTGCAATATCCGGCAAGCATTTAAAACCTGCCAGTATTGCACATCGTATCCGCTTTTTGAAATCATTTTTTCGTTGGTCTCATGAAGAAGGATACCTGAGTAAGAATCCAACTTCCAAAATAAAAGAACCCAAAGTAGGCAAACGGATACCCAAGTATTTAACCGAACGGGAGATTGAACACCTTCGTGAATCCTGTTATTCCCCAATGGAAAAAGCTATTTTTGAATTCATGTTTTCTACCGGTTGTCGAATTGGAGAAATAGTTGAGCTAGAAAAGAACCATATAAATTGGTCCAATCAATCCGCAATTGTTAGAGGAAAAGGTGATAAGGAAAGAGAAGTTTATTTTAATACACGTTGTGACATATGGCTTAAACGTTATATGGAAAACCGGAATGACCATAATCCCGCGATCTTTGTGACCGTAAGACAGCCACATAAAATGAGTGTTGTCCAAATGCGATACATCATCAAGCGAATTTCCAACCGTGCTGAAATCAATAAAGCGATTCATCCACACCAACTGCGACACAGCTACGCAACTCATTTGTTGAATAATGGAGCTCCTATTGAGGTCATACAAAGTCTCATGGGGCATGAGAAAAGTGAAACCACCAAGATATACGCTCAGTTAAGCGGAAGGTTAAGGAAAGAGTATTATCAGAGGTACTTTTAAATGTAAAAGGAGCAACGTCTTAGAAAGACGTTGCTCTACTTGACTAAAGCACCCGATAGTACAATAAGTTCAACAACAGCATTGATCGAGAATCAACGCTCCTATTTGTTCCATCAATTCTCTCCAAACGTTTTTAGGTTCAAATGGTTCAAAAACAACTTTTACTTCCTTTATTTCTTCTTTTTGCCCGATTTTCAGTCGTTTTTGCGTTAATCCTTCTTATAACAACCCCACCTTAATTTAAAAACCTCACTACTATATATAAATAAAAACCCTATGAAGAAGTCCTTTATTAAAATTTAATACCAACCACCAAAAAAAGACATAACTAAGTTTTTTAAAATTTTTTTGTTTGATTTTAATTACAGTTATGACCTTAACAATCTCGAAAACCTTAAATAATGCTTATTTAACCTCTCCATATCAATATGAGCTATATTCTGAAAGATGATCACTTGCTTTCCATAAAGCTCACACATTTGCTCACATAATTATTTTTTTGAGTTAATTTTATTTAACTGAGTTGATTTTAGTATTACGTAAAGCCATGATTAAACAGGCTTTATCATACTTAATTTACTGAGTTAAACTTGTTTGATTAAGTTACTTAAGCCTTACTTGGGTCAACGTCTTCTTTAATTAAAGTAAAACTTCTTCACATTTTTTCGAAAAGCTTACCCCTTTTTAAACTAAACTGCGTTTTAATGCAACTGCCCAATCATTTTTTTAAAACGTCCAATTGGCTTAATAATCATCAAAGCCTTTATTTTCTTGTTGCTTCTCTTGCCATTCAAGGAAATCTCCAACGTCTTCAGGATTGTTCCAGTCAAAATCATTCGTAGGAGTGTCTGTATTGGCCATGGCCACGCACTCCCCAAAGGTAATTAAGATGGCAATTATGCCAACTGCTATTTTAAAGCTGTCTGATATGGGAAAATGTTTCTTACAATCTGAAAAGTCTTGGGTAGTAAGTTTATGTATCTTACCGGAATCTTACTTATGAGAAATAATTTATTAATGAAAAATATAGTATGTCCTTTCATATACCTGACAGCTCTTTGATATAGCAATTAATAATAATGACGAAAAAAAACGCTGAATATTAACTTCAGCGTTTCATGTATTAACTTATTCAATTTAGGATATTAACCAAAGGAAAATTTCAAAGTTTGCTTTTAGTAACTAACCAATAAGTTAATCATCTGATCCCTGAAGCGCTTGCTTAGCTAAAGGCAACAGTTCATCCAGTTCAGACTTCGTAAATAATTCCTGGTTTTCTGGAACTTTTAAGAGTAGTTCTGGAGATTTTTGTACAAAAGCCTTATTTATTTCTGCCTCTTCCTCCACACCTAAAGGCCATTGTCCTGTTTCTGCGTAAATCATTACTTCATGAGCGTCTTGATCTGATTTAAACGCTTTGTCCATATTTTGTTTAGAAATAGGATAAAAAACTGGCTCATTATATGGTCCTTGCGCCCAAGAAATTTGATATTCTCCATCTTTCTCTATAATTGCAAAGCCATTTCCACGATGTATTTTTTCCATTCTTTCTACCTCCATTGGTTTAATATATATCAGAAACCGTATAATTACTAGATTTTATCTGGTCTATGACTGCTTCTGGAATCCCACCTTGCGTATAACCTCCTGGTTCCCAAAAACCTTGCCAAGCTCCTGTTTCGTTGCCGGATGGTACTCTAATATTTTCAACTTCACTAATCTTTAACATTATAGGTTTTTCTCCTAAATAGCCTTTTTCCAATCCCAATAATTCTTCTAGAACTAGAATGCTTTCAGTTTTTACAATACAGAACTAAATAGAGCGATGGTCCGGAAAATGCAAATAGAAACGGAGTTAAAAAAAGCGATTCAAAACGAGCAGTTATCCCTTTTTTATCAACCTAAAGTGGATTTACATACCGAAAGAATTATTGGGATGGAAGCATTGCTACGTTGGGAGCATCCCGATCTAGGCTCGATTTCGCCAGTAGAATTCATCCCAGTAGCGGAGGAAACGGGTCAAATTGTTTCCATTGGAGAATGGGTGTTACTTCAAGCTTGCCAACAAAATAAGAAATGGCAAGAACAAGGACTACCATCCTTGTGTGTCTCTGTTAATGTATCTGTTTTACAGTTTCAACATGGGCAATTTTTAGAGACCGTTCAAATAGCGATAAAAGAATCACAATTAGATCCCAAATTTTTAGAACTTGAAATTACAGAGAGCATCATGCAAAACTTCAAAGAAAGCAATGAAATTCTGAAGGGTCTAAGACAATTGGGTATTAAAACTTCCGTGGATGATTTTGGAACAGGGTATTCCTCGTTGACTGTTCTACAAAAATTACCGATTGATACGATCAAAATTGATAAATCCTTCGTAGATGAATTGGAAAAAGAAGGACATAACTTTATGGTAAAAACGATCATCGATCTAAGTCACAACCTTGAACTAAACGTAGTGGCTGAAGGAATAGAAACCGATAGACAAATGAAGATATTAAAAGATAATAGTTGCATGATCGGTCAAGGGTACCTTTTCTCTAAACCAGTAGCTGCTGATGAATTGGAAGTACTGTTGCGAGAAGAAGTTAGTAGATAGAAATATATAATAGGAAACCCCATCAGAGAAAATCTCAGATGGGTGTTCTTTTACTTTCTCAGTGTCTGAAAACAAAGCTTAGTACTCTATGCGTACAGCTTTTCTAGATTGAATAAGGGATCACTTATGTTCTCTGCGAAAGAAACAGCGTTGAAATATACGGTATTCACTTTTTTGTTTCTTATACAAGGCCTTCATTAATCTTTTCAATCAAACTTACTGCGCTTCTTTTTCATCAAAAAGAACACCAAAAATTTTAAATAATACAAAAAATACAGTAAAATGTTTGTTACGTTAGACTAAAAAATATGAAAAATTATTGCTGTAATACAGAAAATTTTGGTGAGTAGAAGGTCGAAAATGGAGTGTAGAGGTTTTCATTATTAATCCTGTCTATACCTAATTTCATCCAATGTAAAAAGAACGCAATCCTACTTACAGGATAGCGCTCTTTAAAAATGTTCCTCTATTAAATTCCTAAAACTACTTTTACATGTTGCTTCACTTGCTCAGAAGTTTGCATAGACAATGCTTTCTCCGCAAGTTGTTGCATTTCGGTTTGCGTTAGCTGATTGATTTGTTTTCTTGCTTTTAGCATGGTCGGGGCACTCATTGAAAACTCGTCTAATCCTAAGCCGATGAGTAATGGAATAGCAATTGGATCTCCTGCCATTTCTCCGCACATTCCAGCCCATTTCTTCTCGGCATGAGCAGCATCAATCACCATTTTGACTAATCGTAAAATAGCCGGTTGATATGGCTGATATAGATGGGCAACAGATTCGTTCATTCTGTCTGCTGCCATCGTGTACTGGATTAAGTCATTTGTACCAACACTGAAGAAATCTACTTCTTTTGCAAATTGATCCGCTAACACAGCAGTTGATGGAATTTCTACCATTATACCTATTTCAATATCTTCTGATACAGCTGTACCTTCTTGTATAAGGCGTTCTCTTTCTTCTTGTAGCATCTGTTTTGCTTCTCTGAATTCCTCTAAAGTCGCAATCATCGGGAACATAATTTTAAGATTGCCAAATTCACTTGCGCGCAATAAAGCACGTAGCTGCGTTCTGAAAATCGTCTGTTCTTCTAGGCAAAGGCGAATTGCACGGAAACCAAGGAATGGATTCATTTCTTCCGGAAGATTTAAATAAGGAAGGTGTTTGTCTCCTCCTATATCCAATGTACGAACAACGACAGGCTTATCGCCCATTTCTTCTAGCACTTGTTTATATGCTTGGAATTGTTCTTCTTCTGTCGGCAAAGCATCTCGTTCCATGTACAAGAACTCAGTACGATATAGTCCGACTCCTTCTCCACCGTTTTCCAACACACTCTCTACGTCTTTTGGCGTTCCAATGTTCGCAGCGACTTCCACATGTATGCCATCTTGGGTAACCGTTGGCTTATTTTTAAGCAAGAGAAGCTCTTTCTTCTCGGCTTCTTGTTCCTTTATTTTTGCTACATAGCCCTCGATTACATCAGGAGCAGGATTAATAATGACTTCCCCATTATCTCCGTCCACTATCACTATATCTCCTTGTTTAATAGTAGCTGTCGCATTTTTGGTACCAACAACCGCAGGAATTTCTAAAGAGCGAGCCATAATCGCAGAGTGAGACGTACGTCCACCCATATCCGTTGTAAATCCTTTTGAGAACGCTGTATTTAGCTGAGCTGTGTCTGATGGGGCTAAATCTTTCGAGATGACAATAACTTCTTCATTGATTAACCCGATATTAGGAACTTCCATCCCTAATAATCGTGCAATTACTCGCTTCGTTACATCTTTTATGTCCGCTGCACGTTCGCGCATATATTCGTTATCGAGCTGTTCGAACATAGCGACGTACATATCGGCAGTTTCTTGTAACGCTGCTTCTGCATTAACAGATTCATCTTTTATTTTTCCTTCTACAGTACCGATTAGTTCTGGATCACTTAGTACAAGTAAATGAGCCTCAAAAATAGCAGCGTTTTCGGCACCTAAGTCCACTTCTGCTCGGTCACGGATCTTTTGTAGCTCTAGCTTTGCAGCATTAACTGCCTCATTAAATCTAGTGACCTCTTCTTCTGTATTGGCAACAGAAGCTTTCGTAACTGTTAAATCTGGTTCCGTCATTAAAAATGCTTTACCAATGGCAATACCACCTGATGCAGCAATTCCTTTTATATTTTCTGTCATGACGCAATGATTCCTTCTGACTTAAGATAGCTTTCGATGCCTTCAAAAGCCTCCTGTTCATCTGTTCCTTCCACATAAATCGTAATGGTTGCTCCTTGCCCTACGCCAAGAGACATGACACCAAGGATCGATTTAAGATTTACTTTTTTCTCTTTATACTCCATGGAAATATCAGAAGCATATTTAGTTGCGACTTGAACCAGCCCTGATGCTGGTCTCGCGTGAATGCCTGTTTCTGCTGTAACTGTGTATGTTTGATTTATCATAATAATACGCTCCTTAAACGGTTTTATCTTTCTATAGACAAGTTCTCATACTGTTGGAGAATCATGTCAAAAAGCTCTGTACCTGGATTTATGTTCGTTGTTTTTTCTATTGTAAATTGGATACCTTTTTGTTTAATCATTTCTTGAATTTCATTGGCCTCCGCATCTTCTTTAAAATCATAGTGAAGTGCTGCAGCTATCCCTTTCGTCAAATATTCGGGAATGTCACCGAACATTTCTACATATTGGATCGCCGGACGTACAAGTCGGTCCGTGTTTTGCAGCTTACGCATTGGTGAACGCCCAACTCTCGTCGTGTCATCCGAAATGTATGGATTAGCAAAACGGCCAATAATTTTTTGTACATATGCAGCATGTGCTTGCTCATCAAAAGAATAAGCTGCAGTTAAATATCTGCCTGTCTCCTGTAAAACGCGCTCGATCGTTTCTCTGATTTCCGTATTTTCCAATGCTTCATGCATATTGCGTATACCAGCTAAGTAGCCAAAGTAAGCGACAACAGCATGACCTGTATTGACCGTGAACAATTTACGTTCGATAAATGGTTCCAGGTCCGGTACGAATGTTACTCCTTGAACCTGCGGAGTTGTACCTTTTATCTCGGACTCATCTACTACCCACTCAAAGAAGGGCTCTACTGTTACCGCTAGCTTATCGGCATTTGTTTGATTTGGGACAATTCGATCTACTGCTGCATTTGGAAAGCTAAAGTATGTGTCAAATAGACCTTTTTCTTCATCCGTCAGCTCTGCATAGACCTTTTCTTTTAAAAATGAACTGCCACCAATCATATTCTCACACGCAATGATCGTTAATTCTTTGTTCGCTTGTGTTAAACGCTTTTTTAAGCCTTTAGCGATTAAGCCAGCTATCAGTGGAAGAATATTTGCTCCTACCGCTGCAGTCACAATATCCGCATTTGCTATCTCTTCCACGACAAGTTCTGGATTCTTTATACTATTGATTGCATGCACATTTTCAACGAGCAGCTCTTCTCCCGAAGCATCTGCAAGCTTTACTGTATACTGCTGTTTGTCATTTAACATATCAACGATCTCTTCATTGACGTCGACAAAACAAGTTTTATAACCCGACTGATGAAGCAACAAACCGATAAAGCCTCTTCCTATATTTCCTGCTCCAAAATGAACGGCCTTCATATTAGTTCACTCCTTCAAAAAATGAAAGGATGTCCTTCGCTGTAGTAGCGTTCACAATCTTTTCTACATTTTCTACTTCGGAAACAGTAATAGCGATATTAGATAAAACCTCTAAATGATCGTCCCCTTTACCGGCAATACCGAATATCAGCTTCACGATGTTACCATCTCCAAAATCTACGCCATCCGGCACTTGAATAATCGTGATACCCGTTTCCTTGATTTCTTTCTTGGCATCATCAGTGCCATGTGGAATAGCCACAAAGTTCCCCATGAATGTAGATGTCAGTTCTTCTCTTTCTAACATTTTTTCGATATAGTTCTCTTCTACATATCCTCTATCTACTAAAATTTGACCTGCTAAACGAATGGCTTCTTCCTTTGTTGCTAATTGTTGATTCAGTAAAATATTTTCTTCTGTTAAAATTGATAATGCCATTGTAAAACGCCTCCATTATTTTATATTTTCTCTGATGAATTGTTCGAATTCTGTTGCTAAAAATGAATGGACCTGAGATTGATTACCTGTTTCAAATAATAGTGTACTTTGTTCATCTTGAATGATTAACGTACTGATGAAACTTAATACTTCTAAGCCCGCTTTTCCAAAGGTCTCAGGAGAAAGCAACATTAGTATTGTGTCCACCTTTACATCATTACCATCCATTCCTTTTATCCAAATTGCGGATTCCATTTTGTGAACGGTGAACGATGGTTTATGAACATATTCGCTGCGCGTATGGTATAGAGCGAGTTTAGTACCGGGAATACCAACGCCCCCACTCTTTTCCCTTTCTAACAAAGCGTTTGCAACCATCTCTTTTGCTAGAATGACTTCCCTATCCTCAAGCAATGCACAAGCTTCTTGTAAATAGTGCTCCACTGTCTCCTGCTGCCTTAATTCTGAAAGCTGGAAATTGGTTAAAATAGACAGAATGACATCTGAGTACTCATGAAGCTTTTCTATTTTCTCCGTCAAAGCATCTACCGTTACCGGACTTTCCTTTACAATCGGGGGAGTTTTTTGTATAAGCATTTTCCTTCTTGCATACAGTTGGACTTGGTTAATCTCTTCTGACGTTAAAAATGGATTTACCATAATATATTCCCTATAAAAATCCTGCAAGTAAATGGTAGAGATGATCAAATCTCGATCGGTGATTGTCGGTGCCAGCTCATTTAACTCAAATACGGAAATATTGGATACCACGGAAATCTCCGGGATTTCTCGCAATAGTCTAGACGCCAAGAGCTTAGAAGTTCCTATTCCACTTGAACATATGACGTAAGCCTTTAAATCACCTTTTCTTAATACTTCGATTAAAACGGCCCCAAAATGCATGACCAAATAGCCAATTTCATCTTTTGGAACTGGTAGGTTCGGAAAAACTTTTTTCACCGCTATCTCCACTTGAGCAAACAAATCACTATAATTTGATTGAATTTCTTCTAGTAAAGGGTTTACAATCCCCATATTTTGCTCTATACGGTGGATAGCAGGTTTTAAATGGGTGACTAATCCTTCCAAAAGGGATTTATTACTAGATAAGTGGAAGCCCGTTTGCTCTTCCATCTCCTCTATTAACTTCTTTGCTTGCCTATACAGTTCAATATTAGTAGCAGCATCTAGCCCTCCGTCTTGTTGACGCAATTTAGAGCCTTGAAGATGCATCATTATATACCCGACTTCTGCTTCTGGAATGTCCACTTGAAAACAATCCATCAGTCTATTAATAATATTTTTAGCGATTGGGTATTCTGGTTCCAGTGCTATTTGTTTTAAATAAGCACTATCAATGGTAATATTTTCGCCCTGCAATATCCGTTCAATAGCTAAGGCAAGATGAACAATCAACCCTACATATGCACTATCTGTCATAGACAACGCAAAGTCTGGGTATAGTTCTTTCACCACTTCTTCAATCTTCCCTAATTTTTCACGATCGACCAGCTGTAGGAGTCTTTCCGAAATGGGGTCCTCATACCTACTTGAGTTTTGATGAATCTGTTCTTTTATTAAAGAAAATAATCCTTCTTCCTTTAAGGTTTTGGATAAAGCGTAACTAATTGCTCGACGTTTTGCGTTTTCTGTTCCTGATAGCTCTACACCGTACCCTCTTTTTTTCAAAATAGAAAGCTGAGCTGGACGTAACTGCTCCTCTAGCTTCATCAGATCAGCACTAACCGTTGAAATAGAAACGCCCAAATCTTTCGAGAGAGAATAGAGCTTGACTGGTTCCGTTGCTTCATACAACATACATAAGATTAAGGTTAACCTTTCCTCCAACGTATATTCCCGCTGCGTGAACTTTTTAAGCTGCTGAGCTAATTCTTGCTTTCTTCGTTGTTCCCCAATAATTTGAACGCCAACACCCGATTTCCTAACCAATTCAAGCTCATAGGAATCTAAAACGCTTTGAATATTGTTTAAATCACGTTGGATTGTTCGTGAGCTAACATCAATCTTTTTCGATAATGCTTTAATCGTTATTTCTTCTTGTTCCCCGATCAATGCTTCCATAATCATTTTTTCTCTGCTCGAAATAAACGTAGTCCTCACCCCATTTCTTACAATCCAAATTATTGGCAAAACCCAGCCTATAAAATAGGCCGAGTTTCGGATGTTGTGCTTATTTTTTTAGTTGTTCGATTAGTTCATCATATTTTGGGCTATTTAAGAAGTTCTCAACAGAAATATGATGTGCATTTGGCGCTTGATCTTTCGCACGACTTGTCAAATCTTTATGCGTGATGACTACTTCTGCATCTGCTGGAAGATTGCTAACTGCCGTATTCGTGACAGACACGTCTAGCCCTTCTTTCTTAATTTTATTTTTTAAGATGGATGCTCCCATAGCACTCGAACCCATACCTGCATCACAAGCAAAAATAATATGCTTTGTATCGGCAAGAGAAATTGCTTTAGATGTAGTAGGCTGAATAAGCTCTGCTGCTCTGCTCTCTTTTCCTTTTAGGGTAGAAGTTTTTTCCGTTGCTTTTTGTAAATCGCCTTCCTCTACATCTTTAGATGTTCTTAGGATAAGCGCAGCAATTAAGAAAGAAACTGCAGTAGCAACAATTACTCCTAATAATACGCCAACATGGTTTCCTTTTGGCGTTAATGCCAGGATAGAGAAAATACTTCCTGGAGATGGTGCCGCAACAAGACCAGCATTGAAGATTTGTAATGTGAAGATACCTGATGCTCCACCAGCGATCGCCGCTAAAAGTAACTGTGGCTTCATCAAAATATAAGGGAAATAAATTTCATGAATCCCACCTAAGAAGTGAATGATTGCTGCCCCAGGTGCGGTTTGTTTTGCTGTCCCTTTTCCAAAGAACATAAATGCAAGTAGTATTCCAAGACCAGGTCCAGGGTTTGCCTCTAATAAGAACAGAATCGACTTACCTGCTTCAGAAGCCTGCTCAATTCCAAGTGGCCCTAGAATTCCGTGGTTAATTGCATTATTTAAGAATAAAACTTTCGCAGGTTCTATGAAAATACTCGCAAGTGGTAATAGACCAGCATCGAAAATGAATTGCACACCAGCTGCAAGGAAATCAGTTAATGCGTTAACAGCTGGACCGATTAGCTTATAAGCAACGAGTGTTAGCAAACCACCGATAATACCAGCGGAAAAGTTGTTGACAAGCATTTCAAATCCTGCTTTAACTTTTCCTTCAATTAGCTTATCAAATTGTTTGATCGCCCATCCACCTAAAGGACCTACAATCATCGCTCCAAGGAACATCGGAATATCTGCTCCAACGATTACCCCCATCGTTACAGTAGCTCCGACTACCCCTCCTCGAAGCCCGTGAACAAGTCTACCACCAGTAAAACCGATTAATATAGGTAGTAGATAATTGATCATTGGACCAACTAACTCAGCAAAATCTACATTCGGCAACCAGCCAGTTTCAATAAATAAAGCAGTAATTAGTCCCCATGCGATAAACGCACCAATATTCGGCATAATCATGCCACTTAAAAAACTACCAAAACGCTGTACTCTTACTTTGAACCCTGAACGCTCTTGTTGTTCTGTACTCATTTTTGAACCTCCCCTTTTTGGATGTTTTAAAAACTTTTCTTGTTAATTAAAATATTAAAGCGTTTACATTTTATATTCAACAAAATGTAAACGCTATCATGTCGTCATTAACTACGACAAAATCGTACTTGTTCAGTTGTCATTATTTGAGGATACTTTTCTTTTAACTAGTGCGCACGGAAATAATCTTCAATTGCTCCCCAAATTCTAAGACAATAATCACTTTTCAGGTGGAAACCAATTTCTAGCTCTATACAAACAACCACCTTGTTTACAGTATAAACTTTGCATAGAGCTAATCTTTAAACTTCTCATAATTCTCGTCATAGTGTACCTCCTCCCATTACGTAATATAACCACAGTTAATTTAACAATCCCGCCCGGTTGCAAAAGATCATACTAACCCTTTGTAATTATAAAATTGTAGCCTCATCAAAAGGTATTTCTTTACCATTCACTAGAACATTGATAGTATCGTGCTTTGAATCTGTCGTTAAATAATATACATTTCGCTTTATATCTTTATCTTGTGGGTTAAGTTCATTAAATATTATATTTACTATATTATCTTGCGGATCTAAGTCTGCTTCTATTTCTCCATTGGAATGAAAAATAATATAAGAACCTTTTGTACCGTCATTAATTGATTGGAGTTTTAAATTGGAATCAATATGCTCTTCAATTTTTCGAGGTACATTTTCAATTTCACTAAAACTTAATTTTGATGAATTACAGGCTGATAAAATTAACATCAACATAGCAAAAAGTACTGAAACAAACATTTTTTTCAATTTCTTCACCTCCTCCATCCACTCTACAACTAACCTGCACCGTTAGTTCAATAAGAAAAAAGAGTTGCCTAAACAATCCATGTTCTTTATCTAAAGCACCCGTAAGTTCAATAAGAATTCCTCATAGTTTCAACACTATTGTTATTTCTTTTATTGCGGAGCTTTTTTCGACACTATAAAAGGTTGAGTCCTTAAAACTTCTTTTCCATTTTCTGAGACAATAACTCGCACTTCTTTACCGTTTATTATTCTTAATGGGTTCTTCATTGAAACAAATAGTTCTCCTTGCTCATTAGGCTGAAATAAAGTTTCCCCAACCATAGATCCAAATCGTATATCTACATTTTCTTTAGGTCCAAATACAACTCCTTCGTTATTTTCTCCTCCAAGTGAAATTTCATAGTTTGCAGTTGATTTTAATCCTTTTGCTAATACAATTATATCTATAATTCCATCATCAATCGAACTGTCATCGATTATTGCCTCAAATGCAATAGTTACTCTACCGACTCCATTTTCAAAAGGTATATCTTCTGCCATATAAGCTCCGACTTCTATAACACTTGATTCATTTGAGCACCCGCATAAAAGTCCAAAACATAACAAAATGATAATAATACTACGCATTAGTATCCCCCTTGCATTGAGTTACAATTACACTTTCTCGTTATTGAATTCGTAACGTCTATATTTGGCCATAGTTATAATTCCAAGAATAGGTCCAATCGCTAATATTGTAAAGACCCACTCCCAACCAACGATTCTCTGAATAATAGGGATTAGATTTATAGAAAAAATAGTAATCAGGAAACCAATACACATCTGAAAAGTAAGGGCTGTACCAACATACTCATCTTCGGCTTTTTCTGAAACTGCTGCAGAAAATTGGGCGGAATCAGATATGACGGACACCCCCCAAATAATGGAGATTATTAGAGTTAACCAAATAAATTGTCCAAATGTAAAACCTATTATTATCGAACAAATAGCACTGATAAACATTGAAATAATTGTTAAATTGGCTCTTCCGATTTTATCTGAGATTAGTCCACCGACCACACATCCAATCCCTCCAGCAATTCCTATTGAAATAAAAGATGATAATGCAATGAACCAATGAGGAATTTCTGGTGAATAGGTTGAAAAACTAGCAGTCAAAAATGCGGGAAGCCATGTCCACATCGCATACAATTCCCACATATGACCGAAGTAACCATAGTTTGCAAGCATTACTGGTTTATTCATAACTACTTTTTTTATTACTTTTAAAGAGAAAGGCAATCTTTTTGATTTTACTGGGGCATCTTCTAAAATAAATGAGACAATGAAAGCTGATAATAAAGCCAATACTGAACTACAAATGATCACGAATTTCCAACTTAATGAAGAAAAGAACATAACAATAAAATGGGGCAATGATGATCCTAATGTTAATGCCGCAATTAAGATTCCTATCGCCAACCCCCGTTTTCTAGGAAACCATTCTGATAAAATTTTTACAGCGATTGGGTATACACCAGCGAGGGTTATTCCAGTTAATATCCTTAGTAGAATAACGAAAAAGCCAGAATCTACTAGAATTAGTAAGGCATTCAATATTGCACCTATAATTGCTGAAATGGCCAAAACCTTTCGGGGATTAAAACGGTCAGCAACCCCAAAATATGAACTAAATAATGCTCCTATCACAAACCCAATAGGAACAGAAGCAGAAAGCCAAGCTTCCGAATTAGGGCCAAGATTCCAAATTTCAATTAGTTCGGGCGCAATTACTGAAGCACTATACCATAAGCTTAAAGCACATAATTCTGATAATCCAATCCATACCAATGCTCTCCAAGAACCTTGAATCATAATATCCCCCCAAGTTAATTAGAAAAACGGACTCCAACAGGCAACTTCCCGCCATCCTCCTTACCCCTATAGTACCATCATTTTACAATTCCTTTCATTAATATTTGAATATTCCGTGTAATAAAAACAAGGTTTTTAACTAATCTGCAACGTTAGTTCAATAAGAAAAAGCTCCCTTACAGGTAGCCACTTGTTTGAAGAAAGATAATCACTATTTAGTTTTTTAATCTTTTTTCTTAACAGGTGTTATTATGGTGCTGGCTAAGATGAAGAGCATACCTAATTCTAAGATCGTAGTTGAATAAAACTTCTGTAATTATTCTTTATTTAAAAAATTGGCTTATCGAACTTCGATAAGCCAATTCTATACATATTGTATTATTTTGATAATGCGATTTTTATATGGGCTAAGTGGTGCTCTTCGTGCCAAGCTAATTTTGCAACTTTTGTTGCAACTGTTATTTTACCGTTTTTCTGGTGAGTAAAAGCTCGATCTAATTGCTCTTCAGTTAAACTATATCCTAATGATACGATGCGCTCATTTATACCTTCTAGCATTTTAATAGAACTTTCTATAGGAAGCTTTGTATCCGGTTGAATAGCCCACTTTTCTTGATCAAAAGCTGGTACTGTTGGATTCTCATCTGTTAAAGCGAGCTTCAAGCGTTGATACATATTCAGCTGAGAATCTGCAATGTGATGAACAAGTTGACGTACTGTCCAGCTACCATCACGATATGTTCTGCTTAATTCCTCATCACTTAAAGAGTCAACAGTTTCTCTTAATCGAATCGTGTAAGTTTCGATTTCCTTTAGCCATTCTTCAATATTTTCTAATGTTACTTTTTTAGGAACTTGTAATTTCCCAAGTGGATATCTTAAATCCATTTTTAAATCCCCTTCCCTTGTCGTTATTTTTTACTTATTCATTATTATATAAATTATTTCATTATCCTCATGATATTTTAACATAAATATCTAATTCCCTTATTAAGAGTTATTCAAGAAACTGGCCCGATTGTTGAACACAAGTTAAACAACAATCTTCAACTAACCTGCTGCTTTAGTTTAAGTGTAACATTTCACAATGGATTTCTGAGATTTACTTGATGTTTTTGATAAAAAAAATAGACCATCGAAATGGGTGCTGCGCCCCAAAAGTTAGAGTAATAAATCTAACCTTTGGGGTGTTTTTATATGGCGAAATATAGCCAAGGTTTTAAATTAAAGATTGTTCAAGAGTATTTAAAAGGACACCTGGGATACTTATTATTAGCACAAAAACATGGTATTCCATCTTCAACGCCAATCAAACATTGGGTTAGGGCTTATAAAGCTTTTGGA
>NZ_JBAWSY010000035.1:0-16021 GCF_037104765.1 Psychrobacillus mangrovi
ACGCCGCCAGCGTTCGTCCTGAGCCAGGATCAAACTCTCCATAATAGAGAACTTAAAAAGCTCATTTTGTTTTGCTGGCATCATCATTAAATGATGTCAAAATTGTTTGCTATCTGACTAACCGAAGCTAGTCTATCAAGCTATATGTCTTAACGTTTTGCATGTTCAGTTTTCAATGTTCATTTTGTCTGCCGTATTTGTTTACCTCTTGGCGACTTCTACAATATTACACTCTTCCAAAACGAAAGTCAACACTTTTTATAAATTAATTTAAATAAATATTGAAATGGCTACTACAGAGGCTACACCAGGAATTCCTAATACCGCTACTACTGCTCCCGTAAAGAGGTTAACAGGAATATTATATCCAAATGAACCTAAAAGTAAATGAACTCCAAATAATAATAAAACAGAAAATCCTAAGCGAAATAATAAAATCGAAAATCTCTCCATTATACTTGAAAAGGACTTCCTAAACATAAGTAACATAAGTAGTACTAGCGAACATGCAATGATAACTATCTTCATGAAATATCTCTCCTCCATTAAATAACTATCTCTTAGCATATGAAGCTAGTACTACTATCATGCTCATTTCAAAATAACATTTCTTATTTTAGCTTCTTTATATAAGTAGAAATGAATGCTCTCCGCAATTTTCCTTTTCGCTTCTACCTCTAAATCATAATCATTCAAATATTCTTCTAAAGATTGTGCTTGTTGCCATTCTTCTTTTGTTTGTTTCATAAGATTTACAAATTGTAGATCAAATTCTTTTCTTAATTTTTCTTTTTGAAAAAACATCTTATAAAAACAACTCCCTTATAACTCTCGGCGACCTTCTAGTGCTTTAGATAAAGTTACTTCATCCGCATACTCTAAATCTCCACCTACAGGTAATCCATGTGCAATTCTTGTTGTCTTAATACCAGAAGGTTTCACTAGTCGGGAAATATACATTGCTGTCGCTTCTCCCTCAATTGTTGGGTTTGTTGCTAATATAAGTTCTTCTACTCGTGTATCTTGTAATCTCTTTAAAAGCGAGGGAACGTTAATATCTTCAGGACCAATTCCGTCCATTGGAGAAATTGCTCCATGGAGAACATGGTATAGACCACTGTAATCCCTCATTTTTTCCATCGCTATCACATCTTTCGGATCTTGGACTACACAAATCATAGATAAGTCTCGTTGATTGTCTTGACAGATTTGACACGGATCCACATCTGTAATATGTCCACAAACCGAGCAATAACTTAAATTCCTTTTAGCATCTACTAAAGCTTTCGCAAAATCTAAAACGGTATCTTCTTTCATTGTCAATACAAAAAATGCCAGGCGAGCCGCTGTTTTCGGCCCGATTCCTGGCAATTTCATAAAACTATCTATTAGTTTTGATATTGGTTCAGGATAATGCATATATATTCCTCCTAGAACATACCAGGGAGGTTCAACCCTTTCGTGAATTGACCCATCGTGGAGTTCGCTGTTTCCTCTGCTTTTTTAATTGCTTCATTTGTTGCAATTACTAATAAGTCTTGTAACATTTCTATGTCTTCTGGATCCACTACAGTTGGATCTAGTTCCACTTCTAATACTTCTTTATGTCCAGAAACAACAACCTTTACCATGCCACCACCAGCAACTGCTTCAAAGCGTTGGTTCCCCAGTTCTTCCTGTGCCTCCGCCATTTTCTTTTGCATTTTTTGCATTTGCTTCATCATACCTTGCATATTACCCATTCCACGCATAATAAAATTCCTCCTTAGTCATCATGTACTTCTACAAATTCTTTTCCAAATAATTTCTCGGCCTCCACAATTAAAGGATCCTCCGATATTTGTTCCATACTGCTTAACAGCTCCATCGCTTCATTAGGCTGCGATGTAGTTTCTTCAGTTGTTTCAGTATTACTTGTTTTTAAACCGTTTTGTTGAATGAATTCTTCTCTTATCTTCAACCATTTATCCTCGGGTACATACACTACTTCGTACATCGTTCCAGTTAAGCTAGAAATGAGTTGTGGAAAAGAGGAAGAAAAAGTTTTATTTTCCATTGCCATTTGACAATGTATATCATATTTGAATTTTAACACAAAAGCATTCGATGATGCTGCAACTGGTTCAGCATCATTTAAAAGTGCTGCATGTGACTTTTGAAGTTGTTGCAATATAACGGCCCATTGAGATTTAATAGCTTGTATGTCTGTCTTTGTTGCCGTCTTTAATATCTCATGAATACGTCCACTGGATACTTTTACTCCCGTGTTAGATTTCTGACGTTGTCTTTTCGGTTGTTCTTGTGACACAGCATTTGCTTGTGGCAAGATACCTTGACTTATTTGTTGTTGCAATTGATGCAATTGACTTTCTAATAGTTGTATTTTCTGTTCAAGCTCAGAGCTACCTTCATTAGATTTAGTCGCATCTCTTGGAACTTGCGCTAATCGTATAATAGCTGTTTCTAAATAAACCTTCGCATGATTAGAAAATCGCATCTCTTGTTGCGTGTTAGTTAAGATCGAGATGCTTTTATACAACGTATCTACCGGAAATTTAGAAGCTAATTCACGAAATAATTCATCTCCAGATGCTATTTCTAATAGCTCTGTTTGTTCTGGCGCAACAAGTAACACCAGTAAATCACGATAAAATGTTATAAAATCCTCTGTTAAGCGAACTGGATCTTTTCCATCATCTATTAACTGTTCCACGCAACTTAAAGCTTTCGCTACATCCTTTTCAATCAAAGCATTTGCTAACTGAAAGAAAACATCCTGACCAATAGAACCTGTTACAAGTAATGCATCCTCTATTGTCATTTTCTCTCCGCTAAAAGACACTACTTGATCGAGCATACTAAGCGCATCACGCATACCACCGGCCGCTGCTTGTGCAATAATTTTTAATACGTTTTCATCATATTCAATATTGGCATCTATTAATACTTCTTTCATTCTTGAGACAATGTCCACGGAAGTAATTCGTTTAAAATCAAATCGCTGACATCTAGAGATAATTGTTAAAGGAATTTTATGTGGCTCCGTTGTTGCCAAGATAAATACAACATGTGCAGGTGGTTCTTCTAATGTTTTTAATAAAGCATTAAAAGCACTGGTTGAAAGCATATGCACTTCATCTATAATATACACTTTGTAACGAGCGTTGGAAGGAGCAAAACGTACTTTTTCAATAATATCTCGCATTTCTTCTACTCTAGAGTTAGAAGCCGCATCAAATTCAATCACATCTGTATTGGATCCGTCCGTAATACTTTTACATGTTTCACAAGTGTTACAAGGTTCTTTTCCTGGCCCATTTTCACAGTTCAGAGCCTTTGCGAATATCTTTGCCGCACTCGTCTTCCCTGTTCCACGAGGTCCTGAAAATAAATACGCATGTGTAGTTTTATTGTAAAGGAGGGCATTTTGAAGTGTTTGTTTGATATGTGTTTGGCCAGACATTTCTCCAAACGACTGCGGCCGATAAGCGCGGTAAAAAGCTTGATACGACAACAAATTCCCCTCCTTCTAAGTGTAAGATAAATAATAATTTTATTATACCATAAAGAAACTATGACTTCGCCTATTATACATAGTGTTTTTCTCATAAAAAAACTCATTTGCCTAAACGACAAATGAGAAATAGTGGATTTATATTAAAATTAATGCCGTGCACCTTCCTTCGCTTGAAACACATAAGCGGCACCCTTGTCGTTAACTCGGCTTAGGCTACCCCGCGGCACATAAGAAAACACCACTTAATGCTGCTTCCTTCCGGACCTGACATGGTTCATGGGCACTCATTGCGCAGGACCCAAACGTCAACATCACGTGCAAATACCAGACCCTACATGTATTCAACCTCAGAGAAGGAGTTCAGTCTCGCTAGAGCGGATTGCGAGTTACAAGACACCGCTACCTTCCCACCTAGCACGGCATAGATTAGTATACGTTTTTTAGCGACAAAAATCAATGGAAATAATAAACTATATTTGATAACCTTATTTTTTGAGGCTCTGTTAAACTTCTTTGTTGTTTTTCAAAGAAAAAATCTTTTTATCTAGTAATGCCCACCACACGGACGTGCACTTGCCGTACGCTACGAATAGCGCAGGAACAGGATACGCTAGCGCATATAGTGGCTCATGCGGACGTACGGCAAGCGCAAATGCAAATAGGTATTGGTACGATCTAAGCTTAGGGGTAACAACATTATTATTTAACAAGGTCTTTGCGAAAAAAAAAAGAAATGATTTTTTTGTTAAAAATGTTGACTTTGATTTTTATCCATGATAAATTAATTCTTGTACTTCGGAGGAATACCCAAGTCTGGCTGAAGGGATCGGTCTTGAAAACCGACAGGCGGGTCAAACCGCGCGGGGGTTCGAATCCCTCTTCCTCCTCCATTTTAAATACACACACGCATAAATTTGAGATTGAATTCGTTGCATCAGTAACGAATTTTTCTTAAAATAAATTGTTCAGAATATTAAAAAGACAACTTTAACTAGTTGTCTTTTTTTATAGCATAAAACCCTCTTGCAATATAATCGCAAGAGGGTTTTTCTTATTTACGTAAAGCTTCTGTTTGTTCCAGGAAAAGTCCTATTCTTTCTACAATTGCTTCGACGCTATCAGGATTTTGTAGGATATCATAGTCATTAATATTTAAACGAAGTACGGGGCAGCCATTAAAAGAGTCGATCCATTTTTCATAACGACCGTGCATTTCTTCCCAATACGCAATTGGTGTTTGCTGCTCCATTGGTCGTCCACGGTCATGAATGCGATCGATAATGTCATCTAATGTACCTTCTAAATAAATTAGTAAATTAGGATGTGGGAAATATGGTGTCATGACCATTGCTTCAAACAAACTAGTATACGTTTCGTGATCTACTGGATCCATTGTTCCTTTTTCTTTATGCATCTGAGCAAATATTCCAGTGTCCTCATAAATGGAACGATCTTGGATAAATCCTCCGCCATACTCAAACATTCTCTTCTGCTCTTTAAAACGTTCTGCTAAAAAGTAAATTTGTAAATGAAAGCTCCATTTTGAAAAATCATTATAAAAACGATCTAAATAAGGATTTGAATCTACTTTTTCGAAAGATGTTTTAAAATGAAGGGCATCCGCAAGTGCTTTTGTCATCGTAGATTTCCCTACTCCGACTGTGCCAGCAATCGTTATAACTGCGTTAGAAGGGATACCATACTTCTCTCTTAAATTCATATTTAAAATCTCCTTGTATTTAATGTTGCGTCTACTTTATCTAAAATTGTTTGCAAGTCTTGTCCATTTTGAACAAAATCTAATTCATCTCCGTTAAATCGGAGAACCGGGACTTCTGGATGTTTTTTTTCAAAATCAGATATAAATACACGATAATCGGATGCAAGTTGCTCCAAATAATCCGAGCTTATCTTTTTTTCAAAATCTCTACCACGTAAATCAATACGGTCTATTAATACATCTAAGCTAGCATCCAAAAAAATAACCATATTTGGGACAGGCATATCATTTATTAGTATTTTGTAGATGGATTCATACTTTTTATATTCTACTTCATTTAAGGAGCGTTTAGCGAAAATTAGATTTTTAAAAATATGGTAATCAGCTGTAACTCCTTTAGATTTGGATAGGTAATTCTTATCGATATCGCTTAATTGTTTATATCGATTGCATAAGAAGAACATTTCCGTTTGGAAGCTCCACTCCGCAATATTGTCATAAAACTTATCTAAAAAAGGATTTTCATCCACAATTTCTTTTAGCAATTCAAATTGATAGTTGGCAGCAATCGCTTTAGCTAAAGAAGTTTTTCCAACCCCTATAGGACCCTCTACCGTTATAAATGGAATAGACATGGCTTTAACCTCGCTCTAATATTTCAAGTCGTGCCCTCTATTTTAACATAGCTGGAAAATGAAAAACAGAGCAAATCCACCTTTCTATAAGAAAGGCAAATTTACTCTACTTTTTTCTCACACGAAACATTTCGTTTATTAAATACCAATTTTGAGGAAAATCAAAACCACTATGCCAATAGGAAATTCCTAAAAGCCCTAACTCTTTTAAAAGATTAAACTTTGCCTGTATAGAACGTGCATCCTCAAACCATACCTCGTGCTCTATACCATCTCTCCAATAATGAAAAAAAGGAGCTTGTGCAGTTTGGTCATATTCAATCGCAGCATTTCGGTCCTTTGCTAATTCAATAGCCTGCTGAGGGCTAACTGCTTTAGCGAAAGGATTTCCTGGTTTATAAGGAAGTGTCCAATCATACCCATATAAATTTTGACCCATTAATATTTTCCGAGGAAGAATTTCCGTTATTGCATATTCTAACACTTCGCGAACTGGACCAATTGGGGAAACTGCCATTGGTGGTCCTCCACTGTAACCCCATTCATAGGTCATAATTACAATAAAATCCAAAACCTCTCCAAGTGCTCTATAGTCAAAACCTGCGTACCATTTCCCAGCTTGTTCAGCACTCGTCTTAGGAGGAACACTTGCGGATATTGTAAACCCACCAGTAAACTCCTTTAGTTCCCTTATGAAATTCACATAGTTTTCTCTGTCTTCCGCAGCGATATATTCGATATCTAAATGAATATGTTTAGTTCCTCTTTTATTTGCTTCAGCTACAGCTTGCTCAAATACTCTTTGTTTGACTTGTTCATCTGTGAACATAGTGTGTGCTAGTGACGCATTAAACGCTCCATTTTCAAGATTAGCTACCACAATGGCTGATTCTACCTGGTTGCTTTGCGCTACTTCCTGTAGCGTCCCCCAATTCATGGAAGTCAATGATCCATCACGCAACACCTCATAAGCAAAAGGCATCATATAAGTTAACATTGGTGCTGCTTTTTCTACTTGCTCGATTACACGAGCGGATGGAACTTCGGTGTACCACTCTACATATAGATTAGATTCAACAAATGGCCTGTCTGGACTCGGTGTAGAGGGTGTAACTAGCGCTTGACCTATGACTAATACATCTGGATCTGGAAGCTCATTTATAGAGGCAAGCGTTGAAGTATTTGTACCGAACTGCTTTGCAATAGAGTATAAACTATCCCCTTTTTTCACTACATATATCAATCGATCACTCCTTCAAAATAGAATATGCAATATGTAAATAAAACATGCTACACTATGCAAAAGGGGTTGATTCCAATTGGATGAATACTATATGAATTTAGCTATCGCAGAGGCTAAAAAAGCAGCAGAAATCGGTGAAGTACCAATTGGGGCTGTCATTGTGTATAAAGAAGAGGTTATTGCCCAGGCTTTTAACCTGAGAGAAACTACTCAAAATGCAACTACACACGCTGAGCTACTCGCCATTCAAGAGGCTTGTAAAAAAATAGGCAGTTGGAGATTAGAGGAAACAACCTTATACGTCACATTGGAGCCTTGCCCTATGTGTGCAGGTGCTATATTACAATCTCGTATCCCCCGTGTTGTATATGGTGCTAGAGATGCAAAAGCCGGTTGTGTTGATTCGCTTTATCATCTTTTAAATGACAATAGGTTTAATCATATGTGTGAAGTAACAGAAGGTATTTTAGCAGAAGAATGTGGAGCACTGCTAACTCAATTTTTTCGCGATTTACGAGAGAAAAAAAAGAACCAGAAACGCAGCTTATAAATGCGATTCTGGTTCACGTTAGACATTGTGAAAGTTCCACTATTATTTAATAACAGATTTTCCACCCATGTATGGACGTAGCACTTCTGGAACTACCACCGTACCATCAGCTTGCTGATAGTTTTCTAAAATAGCTGCTACAGTACGTCCAAGTGCAAGTCCACTTCCGTTCAATGTGTGTACAAATTCTGGTTTTCCACCAGCTTCTCTTCTAAAACGAATACCTGCACGACGAGCTTGGAAATCCTCAAAATTACTACAAGAAGAAATTTCTTTATACTCTCCGTAGCTTGGTAACCACACCTCTAAATCATATTTTTTCGCTGCAGTAAAACCTAAATCCGCAGTACACATATGAAGCACACGATATGGAAGTCCTAAAAGTTGTAGTACTTTTTCTGCATGCCCGGTTAAAAGCTCTAATTGTTCATACGATTCTTCTGGTTTAACAAAACGGACAAGCTCTACTTTATTGAATTGGTGTTGACGAATTAATCCACGAGTATCACGACCTGCTGATCCAGCCTCTGAACGGAAACAAGCACTGAATGCTGTGAACGCTTGCGGAAGTTCTGCTCCATCTAAAATCTCGTCACGATAGAAATTCGTTACTGGCACTTCTGCTGTTGGAATTAAGAAATAATCCTCTTCACCAATTAAAAATGCATCTTCTTCAAATTTTGGAAGTTGCCCTGTACCAGTTAAACTTGCACGATTTGCTAAGTAAGGTGGAAGCATTTCTTCATAGCCATGCTCTTCAGCATGTAAATCCATCATAAAGTTTATCAATGCACGTTCAAGTCTTGCACCTAATCCTCGATAGAAAGCAAAACGGCTTCCTGTTACTTTTGCTGCTCTTTCAAAATCTACTATTTTTAAATCTGTTGCAATATCCCAATGGGCTTTTGTTTCAAAATCGAATGAAGGAACTTCTCCCCATTTACGGATTTCGACATTATCATCTTCAGAATCACCAATTGGTACACTATCATGAGGAATATTTGGAACACGCATCATCATGTATTCAAATTTTTCTTCCACATCTCGTAACTCATCGTCTAGTACTTTAATTTCATCGCCCACTTCGCGCATACGAGAAATTAAATCATCTGCATTTTCTTTATTTCGTTTCATCTCTGAAATTTTTTGAGAAAACTCGTTTCTCTCTGCTTTTAAAACTTCTGTTTTTGCAATTAATTCTCTACGTTTTTGATCTAAGGGTAGGAATTGATCAAACTCGGAAATCTCTTCCCCTCGTTTAGCAAGCTTTACTTTCACTTCTTCATAATGATCTCGAACAAATTTTACGTCTAACATATCAGTTTCCTCCTCTAATTTAATCAATTTTGCCTTGGCGCATTGCGTCCAGATTTGAATTAAGCTTTGGCCTACGTGAACCAAGTTAGTTAGCATTTATAGCATGGAACCCGACGAACGCTAACACCGTTTACTCTACAAAATCTGTGACAAAATGCGCTGCTGAATAAAGTAAAAAACGACAAAAAAGCCCTCATCCCAAATAAAAGGGACGAGAGCATACCCGCGTTGCCACCCTGATTGATTCAGTAAAAAACTGAATCCACTTGTTCCATAACGGCTTTTTCAACCGGACACGACTTACTTACTTTCAGCCGCGCAACTCAAAGGACGGATTCACAAGTGTTAATATCAGCTTACACCACCCGCTGACTCTCTTTAAAGAACGTACTTGTTACTACTTCCTATCATCGTTTTTACATTCATGAAATTACTCATACTTTACTATAGGTGTACTGTTTTTGCAAGAGTTTCCTTTACCATCCCAGTAAAATATGCTGTAATTCGATGATCATCTGTCAGTTCAGGATGAAAGGAGCACCCAAGCAAATGACCTTGTCTAGCCATAACGATTCTTCCTTCAAATCGAGCAAGTACCTCAACATTTTCTCCAACATCTACTATATGAGGTGCTCGTATAAATACAGCTGGGAAATCTTCTGCAATATCTCTGATTTCTAATTTTGTTTCAAAACTATCCACTTGCCTACCGAAAGAGTTGCGTTCTACAGTTGCATCTAGCACACCAATATGTGCAAAATCATACCCAACTAGATTTTTAGCTAGTAATATTAGTCCTGCACAAGTTCCAAACATCGGCTTTCCTGCAGCCGCAAATTGTCGAAGAGGTTTCAGCATCTCAAACCGATCAATTAGTTTTCGCATTGCTGTGCTTTCACCGCCAGGAAGGATCAATCCATCTACTAAATCTAAATCACTAGTATTTTTAACAACAACTGCTTCTGCACCACATTCTTCTATGGAACGGATATGTTCACTTACTGCTCCTTGAAGAGCTAATACGCCTATCCTTATCATATTACCACCCTCTATCTTGCATACGATCTTGTGCAGATAAACGAGAAATTTCAATTCCCTTCATTGGAATTCCTAAGTCTTTTGAAATTTCTACAAGTAATTTGTAGTCTTGGTAATGTGTTGTTGCTTCTACTATAGCTCTTGCAAATTTCTCAGGATTTTCCGATTTAAAGATACCTGATCCAACAAATACACCGTCAGCTCCAAGTTCCATCATTAAAGCTGCATCTGCTGGTGTGGCTACTCCACCAGCTGCAAAGTTCACAACTGGTAATTTACCATTATGTTTAATTTGTAATAAAACATCAAATGGAGCTCCTAAAATTTTTGCCTCTGTCATTAATTCATCTTCGTTCATATGCACAATTTTACGTACTTGTGCATTTACTTTACGTAAGTGACGAACTGCTTCTACGATATTCCCTGTTCCAGGCTCTCCTTTTGTACGAAGCATAGAAGCTCCTTCTCCAATACGACGAGCAGCTTCTCCTAAATCCTTACATCCACATACGAATGGTACTGTGAATTCGCTCTTACGTAAGTGATACTCTTCATCTGCAGGAGTTAATACTTCTGACTCGTCTATGTAATCGACACCCATTGCTTCTAAAATTCTTGCTTCTGTAATATGCCCAATACGTGCTTTTGCCATCACTGGAATTGTTACTGCTCCCATTACTTCTTCCATAATACGTGGGTCTGCCATACGAGCAACGCCACCTGCTGCACGAATATCAGATGGTACACGTTCTAATGCCATTACTGCTACAGCACCTGCAGCTTCTGCGATTTTCGCTTGCTCTGCATTGATAACGTCCATAATAACTCCACCCTTTTGCATTTCAGCCATACCTCTTTTTACTCTTTCTGTACCCGTTAAATTTGTTGTCATCATTATTTCCCTCCATTATCTTTATAAAGTTTAGTATAATAAAAGATGACCATTTGAAAAGTACCAGAAAACATTAAAATGATAAGGTCAGAAAGTGGATAAAAATGGACTATCTTATGTTTCAGCTTGAAAAAGATGCTCAAACTCCTTTATACGAACAACTTTACAACGGGATTAAAGAAGCGATAATTGAAGGGAAAATTGAAGAAGGAGAAAAACTTCCTTCCAAAAGAAAACTTGCAGAATATTTGGCTGTTAGTCAGACTACAATTGAATTCGCGTTTAGTCAGCTTGTTGCTGAGGGTTTTATCAGTTCGGAAGCAAGAAAGGGATTTTTTGTACAAAGCTTAGAAGAATTAGCCCTTATTGAACAAGAATTGCCAATGATGACGCAAGAAATAAGCGACACTGATCAATTATATATTGATTTTTCTCCCGGTAAAATTGATACAGAATCTTTTCCTTTTACTACATGGAGGAAATATACGAAGGAAACAATAAGTGAGGCAAATAAAGACTTTCTTCAACTTGGACATCCCCAAGGTGATTATGTTTTAAGACAACATATTTCCTCTTATTTATATCAATCACGAGGAGTTAAATGTAAACCGGAACAAATTATCCTAGGATCCGGAACAGAGCAAATAATGCCGTTAATTATCCGTTTGCTAGGCAAAGAAGCTGTTTATGGAATTGAAAATCCAGGTTATCCACTAACCCATCATTTATTTTTAGATGATAGAAAAAAATCATTGCCTATTTCAGTAGATATGGATGGTGTAATTGTATCTCAACTTGAAAAAACTAAAGCAACTGTCATGTATGTAACACCTTCCCACCAGTTTCCAACTGGTGCTGTACTTTCAGCTACGCGTCGTAGCCAGCTTTTATCTTGGGCATATCAACAAGAGAATAGATATATTATCGAAGATGACTACGACAGCGAGTTTAGATACACAGGCAAACCGATACCTTCCTTACAAGGGCTTGATCAAAATCAACGCGTAATTTATCTAAGTACGTTCTCCAAATCCTTAATGCCATCATTACGAATCGCATATGCCGTGTTACCAGAATCACTGATTATGCAATACAAACAAAAATTTTCTTATTATGCTGCAACCGTTCCCCGAATTGATCAGCATGTATTAGCAAAGTTCATGGAATCAGGTCATTTTGCAAAGCATTTAAATAAAATGAGAAAAATCTATAAGCGAAAACTGGAAATGGTTACTAAAACGATTACTAAATACAATCCAACTGTTATGATTTCAGGCGAACAAGCAGGCATGCATATTTTATTAACCATTCATACATCTAAAAAAGAAGATGAACTGGTTTTACTTGCAAAGAATGCGGGTATACGTGTATATGGCCTTCGTGAATATGTAACGGAAGATAAAGATGTTTCTGCAGAGCCCAAAATTGTTTTAGGATTTGGAGGAATTGATATCGAGGAGATTCCCTCTTCCATAAATGCTTTAATGAATGCTTGGGATATAAAAAAACACCGTGATCACAATTAAGCGCACGGTGTTTTGATATTAAAATAATCCGCCAACAAAGTCAGTAGTACTATTCCATAAATTACTGAAAAATTTTCCTATACCTTGGAACATTAAGCTAATCCAGCTAGCACGCTCTACTGCTTCGGTAGTAACTACCTCTACTTCAGCTGCATTATCTGTAATATAGCCGTAATCAGATCCTTCTGTTTTCTCCAGATGAACTTTACCTACGACTGTACCTTCTTTAACGTCTGCTTCCAAGGTTTTCTTTTCAGGTGTAAAAACAGGCTTGTACATGTCTTTTTCATTTGTTTTAATAACCATGGAAATTGGATCTTTTACAGCAATTGCAACTGAATCTTCTTTACCTTTTATAACAGGTAATGTTTTATTTTTAGGAATTTTGTATCCTGCTGGAACTATTTCTACCTTAGAAAATTGTGCAAATCCATAGTCAAACAATGCTCTTGTTGCATCAAAGCGAGCTTTATATGAACCTGCTCCATTCGCATCTACAGCTTTCATAACAACTGCTATTACACGCATTCCATTCTTTTGAGCAGTTCCAGTAAAGGAATGACCTGCAAATTCAGTTGTTCCCGTTTTTAATCCGTCTACACCTTCGTATTCATAAACTAGTCCTGGTAACATCCAGTTCCAGTTACTCATTTCAATTGCATCAGAAGTGCCTTCACGGAATGTTTTTTTAGGAATTTTAGTTGTTTCTAATACTTCGGGATAATCTTTCATTAACTTGTAAGCAAGAATGGCAACTGATTTAGCAGGCATCACGTTTTCATCAGAAGCACCTGTGCTTGCTGGGTGCATCCCTTGTAAATCTTCATTATTCAGTCCAGTTGAATTGACAAACTTATATCCTTCTAAGCCCATTTCTTCAGCTTTTTCATTCATTAATTTCACAAAGTTCTCTTCTGTCCCAGCTATTGTCTCTGCAATTGCAATAGTAGCTGCATTAGCTGAATAAATAGCCATTGCTTCATAAAGTTCACGAATAGAATAACTGCCATCTTGGCGAAGTGGTACATTACTTAAACGACGGTCTTGAGAGATTTTGTATGTATAATCTGTTACGGAATATTGTTGATCCCACGAAATCTTTCCTTCTTCAATTGCTTCGAATAACAAATACTCTGACATCATTTTAGTCATACTTGCAATACCTAATGGTGACTCTGAATTTTTCTCATATAAAATTTTACCTGTATCTGCATCAATTAAAATTGCAGCATCAACATTCAAATTCAAATTATCCTCTGCTTTTGTGTCTACCGGTGCTCCACATACAACTGATACAAGAAACATAGGAAGTATTAACCATTTAATCATTGATGTCATCCAAACTTTCTTCACTACTGTACCTCCACTTATAGTTTTATCATTGCCCATTTTAACACATTTTTTTGCTTAATAGCACTTTACATAAAAAAAGCACCCATTCTGCCTAGATAAAGACGTTAAATGGCTGCTGAAAGTTTCTTTTGTACGTTACTTAAGAAATAGAATAGTTAGGTGCTTCTTTCGTTATTTGCACATCATGTGGATGACTTTCACGTAATCCTGCTCCAGTCATGCGAATGAATTGAGCATTTTCACGTAAGTCTTGTAAATCTTTCGTTCCACAATACCCCATACCAGCTCTTACTCCACCAAGCAATTGATGTACAGTATCAGAAAGTGGACCTTTGTAAGGAAGACGACCTTCAATTCCTTCTGGTACTAATTTCTTTGCATCCTCTTGGAAGTAACGGTCTTTTGAACCTTTTTCCATAGCAGCAATAGAACCCATACCACGGTACACTTTAAAACGTCTTCCTTGGAAAATTTCAGTTTCCCCTGGGCTTTCTGTCGTACCTGCAAGTAAACTTCCTAACATGACAACATGTCCACCAGCAGCAAGTGCTTTAATAATATCTCCAGAGAATTTAATACCACCGTCAGCAATAATAGATTTTCCAACCTTACGAGCCTCAGTCGCACAATCATATACTGCAGTAATCTGAGGAACGCCAACACCTGCTACAACACGAGTAGTACAAATAGAACCAGGTCCAATACCAACTTTTACAACATCTGCTCCTGCTTCAAAAAGAGCACGAGTAGCTTCACCAGTAGCTACATTTCCAGCTACAATATCTAAATCCGGGTATGTTTCACGAATACTTTTTACAGTATCCATCACGCCTTGAGAATGACCATGAGCTGTATCAATAACGATTACGTCTACATGTGCTTCCACAAGCTTTTCTACGCGGATCATTGTATCTTTTGTAACACCAACAGCCGCACCTACTAATAAGCGACCATGCTGATCTTTTGCTGCATTAGGGAATTCAATCACTTTTTCAATATCTTTTATAGTAATTAAACCTTTAAGAATTCCATTTTCATCGACTATAGGTAATTTTTCTATTTTATATTGTTGTAAAATTTTCTCTGCATCTTCAAGAGTTGTCCCAACAGGTGCAGTTACTAATTGTTCTTTTGTCATTACTTCATCAATGATTAATGAATAATCTTGAATAAAACGTAAATCACGGTTTGTAATAATTCCAACAAGCTTTTGTTCCTCTTTATTGTTTACAATTGGAACACCGGATATTCTATATTTCCCCATTAAATGCTCTGCATCATAGACTTGATGGGTTGGAGTTAAGAAGAATGGATCTGTTATAACACCATTTTCAGAACGTTTAACTGTTTCAACTTGCTCTGCTTGTTCTTCTATGGACATATTTTTATGAATTATTCCTAATCCACCTTGTCGAGCCATTGCAATAGCCATTTTAGCTTCTGTTACTGTGTCCATACCCGCACTAATGATAGGTATATTTAATTTAATCTTTGGTGTTAATTGAACAGATAAATTCACATCTTTTGGCAATACCTCCGACTGTGCTGGAACAAGTAGTACATCATCAAACGTTAGACCTTCTTTTTGAAATTTAGTCTCCCACATTTCTCTTATTTCCTCCTCTGTTAAATGAATATTATTGTAAGGTTATCAGCGCTCAAGCACACTGTCAAGATTCCTAGAATAAAACAATAATTCCGATTTTTCTTTTAGTTATTTTTATCCATATAATAAAGTAAAACAGTTGAATCTCTATAGTTCAAGCAAAGTCTTTTTAGTAATTTTAACCATTTGCTGTAAGAAAGATATTAATAAGAATTAATCCCAAGATTATCTTTTAATTTTAGTCCTCAAGTATTCGGTGACAATATTTTATATAGAGATTTTAGTAATAATATGGATAAGGGAGACTAGTTTTCCTGTGAGAGCAACCATGGAGAGTCTATAAGCAACCAAATGAGTCATATAAGCGACTAAGATGATTCCAAAGCGACCAATAAGAGCGTGAAAGCAACCATTTCTCAGAATAAGAATACACTTCTTTGTGATACTACAATCTAGCCTAATAAATACAAAAAAAAGCCGCCACCGATTACTCGGTGACGACTTCTTGGTGCCCAGCGACGTCCTACTCTCACAGGGGGAGACCCCCAACTACCATCGGCGCTGAAGAGCTTAACTTCCGTGTTCGGTATGGGAACGGGTGTGACCTCTTCGCCATCATCACTA
>NZ_JBAWSY010000036.1:0-15098 GCF_037104765.1 Psychrobacillus mangrovi
TTTCAAATACAACAAAAACCTTCCAAATGAAATTCGGAGGGTTATTTGAGTTGCACATTTTTAGTATAGCATGAACCGGTTTTCGATTTAAAATGTTTTTCTTGACATTCTATTAGCTGGTTTAGTTCAATAAGAAAAAGGCTTTACTCCTTCTTAAACTAACCTGCCCCTTTAGTTAAAGTATTCAACAAAAAGGACGTAAATCCTTTAATGGATCAACGCCCTTTATTATTAGAATAACAAGGTCTCTTTTATAATGAAATTTACTTACTCTTGAGTTTCTCGATTAAAGCTACTGCATCATTTTTTCGCATGGCTGTTTCTTCTTTCAGAACTGTAAATACATAGTCTTCCCTTGTATCAACAAGTAGTACATCACCTTTTGATACTATGTCTTTTAAATAAAATGGGTCTAAGAGTTAAGATGTTTTGATAAATATCGAAATATAAAATAAAAAAATTTAAAGAATTGCTTCTTTCATACAATAATTCCAGCCCCAGTTTGTGGGCAAGTAAAAGCCACCCGACCTTTTCAATTAATACATGCAGTATTGCACCTGCCTTCCACTCAAACGAAAGCTTCATCGCTCAAGGCTTCAGGCGACCTGCCATCCCAAACCTATGACCGCTGAACACGCTTTAACAGGCTTCTACACGTTTCAACCCAAAAAACTTGCCGTTATTTATGGTACGGTTCACCATAACGTATCTTAATGAGGTTTTCTTAGCGAAAGACTTAATCCTTAAATAGGACCGTAAAAAGCTTCTGACATATTATTTGATCATGTAGAAAAATTTTCACCGTTTATGAAATCATATTTAAAGAATAATTTGGAATACCCTCCATGGTTCGATGTATTCTAAGAGTTTCAATTCATTTTCTGGTATACAGCCAACAATATTTTTACAGCCGTTATTTGGCATATCCTTTAAAACAATATGAAGTTCCCCTTTATAGCGACCATATGCATTGTTGATAATAATGATGTTACCACGTTTTAAGGCATCAGTGTGATGAGGCTGAATGTCTGCATCTTTATAAGTAATACGTGACATGGTAGAACGTGCCATGTATTCGCTCATATCTCCACGGACATAATGTGGAAAATTAAAAATTATTTCTTTTTCCACATCGCTCACTTGGTCATTAATTTCTATTTTGAACGTTAATTTGGCTGGATTCACGTTACTTAGTGCTTTTAGTTCTTCCTCGCTTGCATAAGCATTGGCGACAATAACATCATCTACCAATCCAGTTGCAAACAAGTGACGTGCAGCTACATCCATTGGAAGAAAACGATGCTCCTCCAATGTACAAAGTCCTTCATTCACTGGCCAAGGACCAAAAGTAGAGTCATTCTGGCTAGAAATAAAAGCAGCAACCCTTAGACCATGGTTTTTTAAATCTATACTGCATTTTTCAAAATGCTTGAAGCTTATTCCTGTATACATTTGTGGGTAAAAATTATGGCTAGTAATAATATTTTCTTTATTTGCTCTATAGCTTAAGATATTATCAATATGTTTGGTACCCATACTAGCATTCATTTCAATTTTAAGATTATATGGGTTATAAGTCATAAATGCCTCTTTTGCACCGTCAAAACCTTCATCTAATCGGATACCCGCTGCACCAAGTTCAGCAAAGAAGCTTAAGTCCTCATACGTGATACCTAGTTTAGAAAAAATGTTTGGAGCTACATCCAATATTACTTCCATTTCTAATGAATTTGCATGACCAATGATTTCTTTGTATTCCTTTTTGATTTCATTTGCATTTTTACCTTCAACACTTAATAAACAAGTGAAAACTCGTTTAAAACCATATTTTGCGGCTAGTGTTAAATATTCTATATCCTTTTCTTTGGTTGAATGTTCTGGATAAATTGAAATACCTAGTCTTTGCATAATATGACCTCTTTTTCCTTATTGGCTTTTTCCATTAAGTATTTGTTGTTCTAAATATGCGAATTGATTATGCAATTTCTTTTTGCTTCCTTTGGAATAAATTAGAGATATGAGTATATAATTCCAATTTTGCAAGGTCGATTTAGCTTTGTAATTTTCTTTATAGGTTATTTCTACACCTTTTACGGTATCCTTTAGCGAATACTCTATTGTGTTAAATTCCTTTGGATTTTCAATTGTAGCACTATACTTAATTGGTTGGATTAGCTCATTAATTTGAACCTTCACCGTGACATTATATCCCATGTGGTTTCTAATACTTTTTTCGTAGGAAAAATCTTTGGACAATTGGTCCATAGCAATAGTTTGGCCTGTACTATTATTAATATCTTGTATGATTGAACTGAGCAATTGTTCAAATACCTCTTTTGCACTAACCTGCAACTGTACTCTTAGTTCCATTTTTTCACACTCTCTATCGTCCTTCTAATTTCTTATATACTTCAATAAACTCTTCAGCCATAATTTTTACGGTCTCTGTACTCATCATTTGATCTTCTGCATGAAGTAGTAATAAATCAATTTCAGTTTTTTCCCCAACTGCCTCTTGTTGGATTAATTTAACATGAATGTGGTGTCCCTCTGCATAAACTTTGTTGCCTTCTTCAATTAAGGAAACAGCTTTTTCAAACTCACCTTTTTTTGCTTCTTGAATCGCTTCTAGATACATGGATTTAGCTGTGCCTACCGTTGAAATTATTTGAAAGCAAACTAATTCGTTATTTTCCATTTCATATTCCTCCAAGTTGTTTAGAAAAGAGAGAAAAGAAGTGATCTCCTTTTCTCTGTATTATTAAAAATATTAAAGTTTTTCTGATTCATAACGATTTGCTAACTTTACGAATGGGTAGTAAAGTATGATGGCAACTACTAGGTTGATTATCGCTACTAAAGCAGCTTTAATATCGCCGGAGGTAGCTAAGAAAGCACTAATTCCAATTGGCGTTACCCAAGGCACTATAACGTTTGTATAACCAATGAAACCTATAATAGTCGCAAAATAAGCTATCAGGGTTAATATCACTGGTACTATCAAGAAAGGTATAATTAATATTGGGCTTAATACGACAGGTAAACCAAACATGATCGGTTCATTGATTTGAAATACTGACGCACCTCCTCCAATTTTAGAAATTTCTCTCCAATCCCTACGCTTGGAAGCAATAATAATGGCAATTACTAATGATAATGTAGCACCCGCTCCCCCAATGTGTACAAAAGAATCAAAAAATACAGATGTGAAAACATTGTGTCCACCCTCGGCATTTTCAGCAACTGCCGGCAGATAGATTGCGTTCGTAATGGCACCCATCATGTTACCGCCATGTAAACCGAAGAACCAAAGAATTTGAATCGCTAATACATAAATAAGTGCTGAGAAGGGGTTTTGTGATAAATGCATGAATGGATCTGTAATGGCTCTTGTGATTAAATCAAAGAGATTCGTATCTGTTAAAATTTTTGCTTCATTTAAGATTGAGAACAACACTGGTACTAGACCGCCAACCACGATGGCGATTAAGCCAGGAATGATTGCAGCGAACGCGAGTCCAACTGCTGGGGGAACATTTTCTGGTAATTTAAAGGTAAGATTTTTTCTCATTAAAGTTACGAAAATTTGTGTGATAACCAATGTGACTATAATTGCTGTTAATAGTGCACCAAAGTTGAAGTATTGCCAACCGAAATTCCCCCATGTTGCTTGAGTAGTACCATCTGCTAAAGCAACGATTACTCCTTGAGGAGTCAATGCAAGGTATCCTGCAACAGCAACAACTGCAGCTGATAAAGGATTCACATCATATGATTTTGCCAAACTATAAGCAACCGTAAATACTAACACTAATGCCAGAACGGCGAAGGTTCCCCACCAAATATTTCCCATAAAAGGTTGTAGGTATTTAGTTGTAAATTGCAAATATCCGCTAGTTTCTGGATTTAAGTTGAACCATGTTGCGACAAGTGAAGTTGGTGTAAAAAAAAGGTTGTTTAATAACACTGACAATGAACCTGCCATTACTAATGGCATTAATGCGATAAAGCCATCACGAATTGCTACTAAGTGACGCTGTCCGCCAATTCTAGCTGCAATTGGTACAAAGTACGCCTCCATCCATTTAATAAAACCTGTCATTTGTACTCCCCCACTTTTTAATTTTTATTAGAAATGCTAGCCTAATTTTGCCAAAGCATCTTCCAATACTTTTTTCCCATTCATGGTTCCATAGGACATCATATCAATCACGGCAACTGGGATTTTGTTTTGAACCATTTCTTTCATTTTTGATTCTAGATATCTTACTTGCGGGCCTAAAAGAATAATATCCGCCTTCTCCCAAACTGATTTTGCTTCCGCTTCAGCATTAGCCCATATATTCACTTCTATTCCTTGCAAAGCTGCATGATCTTTCATTTTGTTTACTAGTAAACTAGTTGACATTCCTGCTGAACAAACTAACATGATATTAACCACAAATTTACCTCCTTATATTTTTTCAGCATCAGGTCGTGCAGCAGCGGTGTTTCGTTAATCCAATTTTGCTTTTTTCTTACTAAAAAGATGCTCAGCAAACGCGAGTATCGCTCCAACATTATTTCTTCCGTAATCTGTTGGATCTATCACTTCCACCGGAATTTCATAGATTTGAGCAATTTTTTTTAATCTCGGGAGCGCGTATCTAATTTGAGGACCTATTAAAACCACATCAAAATTCTTTAGATGAAGCTCAGCACTGTCCTGATCCATTGCCTTTATAAAGTAAGCCTTTTTATCATTAGAAACGAAAGATTGTAATTTTCTGACTAAAAGACTTGTAGACATTCCCGCAGCACAACAAAGCAAAATTTTCATGTTTACTACCCCTTTAGTGATGCTGTATTTAAAGCATATAATGAAACCGCTTTCAACTAAACACAAAAAATTTCCGCATGATCGAGGAAATGATTAAGGGAACTTTCTTTATTTTAGTTTTAACCGATCCAAAAATGTCTGGACAGTTTCTATTTTAACTAATTCACTAATCAAATCTGTGTCATTTAGAACTTCGTAAAGAAAATCATATAGATATTGTAAATCTTCCTTATTATTTTGCTTTACACTAAATAAACATACTAATTGAACAGTTGTTGTTCCCCAAATAATAGGTTTTGGCAACGTGCAAAATGCCAAAAAGGTTTTAGTACTGATATTTTGTATAGGGTGTGGAAGCGCTACCAAATTACCAAACGAAGTTTCCATAAATTTTTCCCTTTCTAAAACAGCTTGTTCAAACTCCGAATCTGCTAATCTTTGTTCCACCACTCTGCTGCTCAAAAAATGAATAACCTCCTCTTTATTCTTTAAGGGCATTTGTAAAAAAATTAGATCTTTTTCGATAAAACTGAGTGCTTCTTTCCTTTTGTGAAAAAATGCTTCCTGAATCCTTTCGAAATCAGAAGCTCCTAAAATATGATGTACTTTTATAACAGGGAGAGTAGTTTCCAGGTCAGTCGAAATAGTGGTAATAATAAAATCAGTATTGGACGGGGGAGAATAATTCCTCCAATCATAATACCCCATTGTGTCAATCACATCTAAGAGTCCGCCAAAATAATCCATTAACTTATACTTTAATAAAATTGCGCTCCCTTGTCCTGTACCACATACAATTAGGCAGCGTTTGGGGTCCCTTGTTCCATTTATTCGTTCTATAGCTGCCTGTAAATGGATCGCAATAAAACCTGTCTCTTCTTTATTTATACTTAGCTTAAGCTCTTTTTCCAAAATAGAGACAGCCAAAACAGCTGCTTCAAAGGCTACAGGATAATGGGAAGTAATTTCCTGAATTAAAGGATTTCTTATTCTATGTCCTAGCAATAAACGAGTAAAAGCTTGCTGAAGATGGATAGTCAAATTGCGTTGTAATTCCATATCCTTCCTAAGATCCAATCCCATCACTTCATAGATAGTGTTTACCACTAGTAATGTTAAATTTAATTCTTTTTCTTTATCTTCAAAGCCCCATCCTTGTGATGAAGATCGGTTTCCGATCAAATGAACGGTTAAATAAAATTTTTCCCCATCTGAAAAGAAAATTTGAAAAATCTTATGTAAATCATGTAGAATTTGGCTCATAACTTGAAATTCTCTGGATTCATGGACCATTTTATTTGGAAGTGGATACTGGTCGATCTCCGTCCCCATTTGAATTCGCTTAATGCTTATAGCCAAGTGTATTACCAAATTCTCAAACCCTATATCATTTACATTTATTCCAGTATCCTTCAACCGTTGAAAAACAACATTCTCTATCGTCTGCAGTTCACTTTGAGAAAAATATGAATTGAAAAATGAACTTTGAGATGCAAGAGGTGTCTCGCCCCTTTTTGGGAAAAAGAATTCAGAAATACACGCTCGTTTCTGTATCTCCTCACCCATAACTTTTAAACCATAATTTGGTCGAATGATGATGGAAAGGTCAAAGGAACTTAAACGATCTTTTACCCCTTTTAAAAGCCTTGTTAGGCTTGACTTACTAATATATAGTTCAGCAGCCAATTCTTCTGCTTTTAAATAAGTATTAGTCATGAGCAGCTTTTTTAAAAGATAATCAATCCGCTTTTCATTTTCTTGTGGGATGTTATGTTCATTTTCAGACTGATTGCTTAACTGATGATAAAATTTAGAAAAAGCCTCAGGATCCTTTATATCAAGTTTATAGCCGTAACGCGTTGAGGAAATAAATGCGCTTACAGATTCTAACACATCGTTTAACGATTTAATGTCACTTCTTAGTGTCCTTGTTGACACATCCAGCATTTTAGCCAATTCTTCCCCTTTAATATTATCTTTTTCGTTATATAATGCTGCCAAAATTCCTTGGAGTCTTGATTGAATATACATATTGAGGCACCCCTTACCATCTTCAGGATTAATTTAACAAGAAAAAAATCTAAATGGACTCTTTACGGAGTAGAGATATTTTAAAAAACCACACTTAATAAATTTTGTTCTTTAACTTCAATTGTCTTGTGATCAGTATGAATAATATAGTATTGACTAGTAGTTTCAGCTACGTGCAGTTTCTTGTATTCTTTCCATGTAGTGTTTAATCGGGGAAGTAAGAGATGACTGAAAATTCAACAAGATAGCTTATAGAATTTTCTGAGTAGGCGGTAATAGTCTCTACAAGGACCCATTGCTCCGAATATTATTCACGCATATGTCCCCATTTCACCACTTACACCTCCTGATTTTTTTAGTAAATCATTCTATGACAAGTAGAATTAATTTATTAGAAAGAATACCTTTACCTGAATTATTCACCCATGTTACTCCACACCCAGATGGTGGATGGCAGGTAAAAGGTGCTGGAAATACCAAAGCTACATCACGGCATGACACTCAGAGAGAAGCTATAGACTCAGCACGTGACATCGCTAAAAATCAGGGTACTGAAGTTGTAATTCATCGTAGAAAAGGATGCTATTAAAAGAGTGGAAGAACAAGGCGGTTATCGGATACGCACTATAAATGAAAATTTTAACCATCTACCAAACAAACACCAATTAATGAAAGCAAAGCGATACAAAATTGAAGTGACAAATCAAACAAAAAAAGAATTACGAGAATTGATAAAAGAATATGAAAGTCAACACGTTATTCACCTTTCCCGGCAGTAAAATAATGCAAACAAAATGTGCGAACGTATCATTACCACAATTAGGTTGTCTAATTTATACTATTGAAAAAGAACAAAGTAGGTGATAGTGGTGTGTGGAAGATATACGCTTTTTACAGATTTTGAATCACTGATAGACCGATTCGATATTGAATATTCTATGGAAGAGGATCTATTCATGCCGAGCTATAATATCGCCCCTTCACAAGAAGTAGTATCTATTATTAATCAAAAGAAGATGCTCGCACCTTCATTCGCGCTGAAATCTTCCCAAATTCAACCGATAAAGAACAAGACGACTACTTCACATTCATGACCGCAGACGAAGCGTCTGTACACGAAGGTCTCGCTCAAGACTAAATAAACACACAACGGAAGAAAACAAACCATGCCTAACTTAATCACACTAGTACATTCAGTCGAACAATGGTCCATCAATAAAGGAATAGACAAAGCGGATTCTAGTAAGTAATATTTAAAAGTCGCAGAAGAAACAGGAGAAGTCGCGGCAGCACTCGTACGGGGAGATATGGGTGCCCTGCGTGACGGCATCGGTGATGCGGTTGTGACGCTGATTATTCTTGCACAACAAAACAACATGACGTTGGAAGAATGCTTAAATCAAGCATACGGTGAAATCAAAGACCGCACAGGTAAAATCGTCGACGGTGTATTCGTCAAATCAGAAGATTGTATAACAAACTAAACTGAAAAAATATAAGCATTAGTACCCATTTATCATACTGCGGAAACAGTATGATTATTTTTATTGGTTTTTAGTGATATAAAATACCTAAGCCTTTTGGACTAATACGAATTTAAAACATAGGGTGACATGAAAATGATGAGATTATCGAGAGTATTATTTACCAGTATTTTAGCAATTATTATGGTGCTGACTATTGGTGTCAGTGCAGATGTGAAAGTGAACGCGGAATCCCATGATATCAATACGTTAGGAAAAGAAATATCAGAAAAGGCTAAACTTGGACTTGAACTTGGCATTTCAGATAGTAATAAAGACAAAGTTGTACTTGTAGAAACTGCGGATGAGACTGAAAGACTACAAGATGCATTGAACCTCGGAGCCGGTAAAATTGTTGTATTACCATATGGTAGTTCGTTTAAGGTGAGCGGATTAAAAGTTCCTGATAATACAACTATTATTGGTTATGGTTCTAAAATTTATAATGATAAAAAGCACACAACACTGCTAACGATAGGTAGCGGGGTGAAGATATACGGTTTAGAAATACAGGGCGCAGGCAACAAAGATGCTGGTGTAAAGGGTATCGGAATAAACATTAATGGCGCGAATTCAGCGAATTATGCTAAAAATATTGTTATTCATGATAGCTTTATTCATGACATCGGTTTTTATGGCATTAAAGCCGAATTTGCAGACAATGTGACTGTTACAAATACAAACATTGAGGACATCGGCTATGCAGGCATTGGCGGATTCTCTGTTAGTAATTTCAACGTAGATAAGAGCCATATTAAAGCTATTGCTCCGGGAACCAACGGAAATGCATATGGCGTGTTCTTTTCTAGGAAAGGTTCTAAGAGTGACCTGAGACAATATCCACGAAGCAAAGACAGCTCGGTAACAAATAGCACCATAGAAGATATCCCATTATGGGAAGCGTTAGACACGCATGGTGGAGAAAATATTACGTTTAACCATAATAAAATAAGAAACGCGAAAGTCGGTATAGCGTTTGTTAATGCGACAGGTGATGGCAAAAAAGGAATATTTGGTACACAGCGCTCAACGGCAAAAGGTAACCAAATCGAAGGAATCGGCAAAGGTTGTGGCATTATTGTTGCCGGATCAACGTCAGATTATGCCAGTGGTCTTACGATAAGCGGTAACCAATTAACAAATGCAGGGAAAGAAGGAAGCAGTATCTCAGGTGCAATCTGTGCCAAGCTTACGAAAGATTTAATAATAAAAGAAAATACCTTGAAGAATAGCTTCGCTAATGGTATTAGTATCAACACCCATAATAATCAGTTTTTAATTACTAAAAATAAAATTCAGGATGTACAGGACAAGACGTACGTAGTACCTGCTGCTATTGCAATACGCTCTACTAATAACGAAGGAACCATCTCACAAAACGTCCTAACTGGTGATGGTAAGTTATCAAACAAATATGTATCTGTCCGTGGGATTAACATATCCACTAAAATTAATGTAAAGCTGAAAATTGGCACGAATACAAATACCTTTAAACTACCTATTGCTGGTGGAACTGGTAGTCATGTTACGTATGTAAAATAATAAAACAAATAGCCAATTGATACATGAAGGTTTCACCGAAGAACAAGCGACGCACGGTGCAAATAGCGTCGGACTATAAAGCATTATAGTAAACATAAAACCCCTTGGCATAGCGCCTTGGGTTTTTTTTTATATATACGATACATAAGTGACCAGTCACATTTAAACTCCACTAAGCCCCCTACATTATCCGATTAAGCGTTGATTTATAAAGACCTAAAGCATTGAGTCCCGAAGTTTTCCCTCGCATCTAAGTTATGACATGACGCCTACTATGTGCCGCCATGTCCGATAAAAGGCATGAATACAAAAAATAAAACAAAAAAGAGGTGAATACAATGATGCTTAACCTATCAATTAAATTAGAAGAAAGAAAGAACAATCGCCACACAAAACACAGACGTATGGGATTAAGAATCGGTTAGGCAAATTAAGGTGGGGATTAATACCAGGCTGGGCAAAGGACGAAAAGATAGGATACAAAATGATCAACGCACGCTCGGAGACAGTAGATGAAAAACCTAGTTTTCGGCAAGCATTTATGAGACGACGCTGTGTAATTCCGATGGATTCATTTTATGAATGGAAAGTAACACCTACAGGTAAAGTACCTATGCGAATAAAGATGAAATCAGATGAAGTGTTTGGAGTTGCGGGTTTATGGGAAAAATGGGTAGCTCCAAATGGGAAAAACATTCACTCTTGTACCATTATCGTATAAGTATATTGATAACTTGAAGGAATCTGTGTTTCCGTATTTGGATATGTGATGATTGCTTCAAAGTTAGTAGCTCCACCAGCATCACGGATTACTTTTTCCATGTACGCTTGGTCCCCATAGAAGCTAGTCCCGAACCACGAATATCCTAAGACAAGTGTATTCGCTATATCATAACGAGGGTCTCCTATAAAAGCTTTTTCCCAATCCAAAATATACAATGTATTTTCATTAGTTAATATTGTATTCCAAAAATGATAATCTCCATGATTTAAAACTTCAGTAAATGAAACAGTCTTGAACATTTCAGAAATATTTAGAAGGCAATTTATATATACAGGGTCTTCAAACTTCGCAACCCTATTTTTTAAACTCTCTATGTAGAAATTGATATACTCTTTTTGTCGTAAATCGTTATCCGTAAAAAAGTCACGAACCCTATCAGTGCAAATTGAATGAACTTGGGTGAGCGTGACACCAAAATTTCTAAATGCTGACTGTATATCCTCTGGATTTGCTAAGTAATATTTGTCCAGAGTAACTCCCTTTACTAGTTCCATCAATATTATTCTCTTTTCTTTATCTTCAAAATAAACAGTTGGAATATTAATGCACGAATTTACATCCTTACTCCTTAGAATATGTTCGTATAATGAAATACAAGGAGGGAACGAATGTGCGTATAAATATTTTGAAAGTACTAGAAAACGGAAAAATCGCTGAAATGATTTACATGAAAGACAATGGTAATATGAGTAAAAGGTCAATTAAGGTATTAACTATTTCAAAGGACTCTTTAAAGGCATTTTGTTTTATGAGAAGTACCAAAAGAACTTTTAAAATAGAAATGTACTCGCATTCATTCCTGTAATTTATAAAGAAAGCATGGTGATCTAAATGGGCTTTTTCGATGAAATGATGGACCACCAATTAGATTTATCCCAGGTGAAAGATAGAGGAAATAAAAAGTGGGTAGCCATGATGCTCCCTGAGCACTTGAAACTTATTCGTGAATACGTTGATGATCAAAATAAAATACCTAAACCTGAGCTAGATGAGTGGGACCTTGATATTATTCAAGAAAATATTCAAATTGCCATGAAACGAAATGTAGATGTTGAAGTGAAGACATGGAAAAATGGAGAGTTCAATATTCAAATTGGAAGTATCTCCTGGGTTGATTTAAAGAGAAGAACTATTGAAATGGAAGATGTTTTTAAATCGTATGTAATACAATTGGATGAAATTGTAGATGTTACTGTATTAGAATAGAGTCGAGGTGTTGTAAATGGATAATAATCAAAAAGAAGAACTAAAACAATTAATAGAAGCTATGATGCAGAAGATGCCTCGAGAAAAGGTAATGGATACATTGAATCAACTACTACATATGCCAAATGAAGACATTGAAGAACTATCAGAGTATTGTCGTATACTTGATGAAAGAGAAACCACCAACCTGTAAATATGGAAGGTGGTATTTTTATAATAAAGCTCTTTAAACTAATATTGCTGATATTTATTAAAAGACCCTATTTGTATGTCCTTATTTAACTAAGCACCCGTTAGTTGAACAATTCTAATTGATATCCCCTAGATAAACAGGAGACTTTGATTTTCTTTAATCTCATTTATAATTTCTTTCTATTTTATCTATCTTAAAAATCTTCTTCCCATGCTTCTTTTGCATCCAACAACCTTTGTGATAAAAACTCATAAAAATTCTTTGCTGTATTGTAGTCATCAAGTCCCCCTGTTCTATTCCACGCTATTACTGGGCACTCATTATTCTCCATTTCGCTTGTATATAGACAGTAAACATATTCTCCAGCATCCTCAATAACTACTAAATCCTTTTCAATTCCTATATCTCTATATCTCTTTGTATTAACAACAACAGGAGCTCTATTTGACTTAGCCACTCCTAAAATATCAACTCCAAATAACCCACCAGAACCATAGGTAGTTAAAAACCACTTAAAACTTTCTGGTAATTCCACCCCTAGCTCATTTTGGATAGAATTGATTTGACTTTCATCTACTCCACCTGTAAAGTCATCTGATTCCTTATGTTCATTAATAAAGTTTGTTAATTCCTCTTTATCCATTCAAGGTTCCTCCTTTTACAATTCACCTTTATCTATTTGCTTAGCTCTCCATCTCCAATATTTACTTCTAAAGTTGTCGTATTGCTTTTTTAATACAGGGTCATTTCTAAAGCTCCCACCATTCTCCACCAAACCATGCAAAATTTTATTATATTCATCATGCATACTTGCAGGAATTTCCACCATTGATCCTGGCTCTCTTTGGATTAAATGATGAAGCTCTATAACTGTTCCATCTTTCCAAATTGGTGCTCTTCCTTTTTTCATTAATTGAAAATTTGTCATGCCAGTATCAGGATCAATTCTCTTATAATCGATATCAATCCTTTGAAAAACCCGTCTGCTAATATCTCTTACTTCTCCATTAACCTTTGTTGTTCCAGTATATTCCACAGCATTATAGTTTTTATAGTCTTTACCCGTACCCTTAGTAGTAACTGACTCTGCTATCTTAGGCTCGAATATACTATTCGGTATAGATTTTTTATCATTGTTTAAATTTTTACTAACGTTTGTCACTTGGTCTTTTCCTGCTCCATTAACTCCACTCGTAATTTTAGCCATGGAAAAGAGTTGATCTCTATATCCCATACCATTCACCGTATTATAAGGTACCCCGACTTGCATAGCCAGCTGATAACGTGGAGAGTATGGTAACAGATTGGTTAGTGAAGTACTTGCGGTCTTTGTCGTTGCAACTATTGTTGGGGCAGCTGCTTTAACTGCAGTCGTACCTGTCTTTACAAGGGCATTTGTACCTTTTGTTCCTATAATAGAAGTTGCCACCGTGCCGATAGCGTACGCCACCCAATGTGCACGGGAATTGGCATCACCATTGACCATATCACGGTCATAGGATTCGGAGATGGCCGTTTTAATGACGTTATAAGTCTCTACAGGATTTGTGACTGCATTTACAAGGCCTTCGACAGTTGCCTTAGGGTTTGTGATTGTATCCCAAAGCCCAACCACGAAATCTTTTCCAGCATCGTAGATTCCAGTACCGACCCCTTTAACTACTTCAATCCCAGTATCTACAATGGTATCATTCTCACTCTCCACTTCCGCGGAGTCAATATCGGGGGCGGTGGAAGTTGCCAAATCAGTCAAGAGCGGGTTGCACGAAGCCAATGCTGCCCATTGATTTGTTTGAAAATGGATATCTGTAAGTCCATCATTATATAATCCTTCCAAATCCGCGAGCCAAGTTTCCATCGTCTGCATATCTTGTTCAATAGGCGTCAACGCGGTCGTCTGAGATGAATCGAATTCGTGAAGTTGAGTAACCGTATCATCACGTTTCCACTTAGAATTAATGACTCCCTCCTGTACTCCGCTATCATCTAAGTGGGGCAGGCCGACAATATCGCTCACCTGATCCATGATACTGTTTGTCTCATCCGTTAAACTAGCAGTCAGCTGACCGATAAAAGTTAGCCCCTGCTCTAGCTCTCCCTCTAGGAATTGTTCTAATATGTAGCCTGTCGAATCAGGTTCTAATGAGTTAAGAGCTGCCTTCATCTGGTGAAGCACTTGATTGAAATTCTCAGAGAACAATTGGAAATATTGAAGAAATGGCAAATGGCACTCTCCATAAAAGGAGCGAATGGCATTCCCTCCCTCGCCTTTCAATTGATCCTCCATCTGTACGAGCTCATCGATTGCCCGATGGATTGCTTCTATTTCACTGCTTAACCTGTCTAACATAGTAATATTGCGCTGTAGCCCATCTTGAAATAAATCTACATCCAATATTTTCATAGGCTTTGCCTCAACGAGCGTTTCGATATAACTACTTCACAATGTTCCTTATTATACAATAATACCCCACAGGTGAACATTCTTCTCCCCCTCTAGTAATTTATCAATAGTTATAATATTCCATTTTTATGAAATGAGGTAAAGAGAGAATTTGAAATTTCAACAAAAATAAACCTAACGAATTAATATGAAAAAGTAATTCTATGACTCTTACACTACCCTTGAAGGAAAAAAGTGGTTAAATTGATAGAGTTGAAAATGGAGTACGGTTAGCTATTACCGAAACGGTAGTGACACCTGTTTTTATTAAATAATTCATCTATAGTATTAATGTGTTACGCTTGATTCAATTACCGTAATAGAAGATAATGTCTCCATTGAGGAAAGTTGTTGCCGTACGGATCAGTGGACTTTTACAATTGATTTCTAATATCTACTTGATGTTTTGAATAAAAAAATAGACCATCGAGGTAGTGACCCCTTAAAGTTAGAGTTTTATTTATGCAGCTAATTGGCTGGCATGAGTTCGGTATTTTACCGGACTCATGCCGGCCAGTTTTTGTTTAATTCGATCGTTATTATAGTAATCGATATAC
>NZ_JBAWSY010000037.1:0-13456 GCF_037104765.1 Psychrobacillus mangrovi
TTTCAAATACAACAAAAACCTTCCAAATGAAATTCGGAGGGTTATTTGAGTTGCACATTTTTAGTATAGCATGAACCGGTTTTCGATTTAAAATGTTTTTCTTGACATTCTATTAGCTGGTTTAGTTCAATAAGAAAAAAAGCTTTACTCCTTCTTGAAGTAAAGCACCCGTTAGTTGAATAATACTGAATTTGTTTAAGTTAGTCCAAAATGTTTTCCACTGGTTTTGTAATACGTTTTTGAATTAGCCAGACCCCTAAAATGAACGCAGTGATGATGAAAAATACAATCGATAACTGAAAGACTGTCCAAATAGAAGGTGGATAATATTTAATTTGATGTGCATTTTCAATTGTTTGAAGATATGATTCCTGATATTCATATTGTACAATCCATTGATCGTTGGCCATTGCAACAGTTCCTAAATCATAATCATTCGGAATGATGGACTCAGTAATCTTCCCATTTTCACCAATAACAAGTTCTGCTTGTGAATAATCAATTGGATAGAAATTTTTAGGACCTTCTTGTAAATATGTGACATCATCTATATTTTCAGTATGAAATACAGCCAAATGTTCCAGTTGCCCACTATATTCTTGGAAAACTGCTTGGAGGGCTAATTCATCTATATTAGCTTGTGCCGATAATACTGAGAATGTATCTTTCATAATATCCCGTTTTTGCTGTTCAATTTCTTGGGTCTCTTCTCGCTCATCGTTAAGTTCGGACAACACGTTCAAAGAGTATATAAAAAATCCAACCGTTACGATGAGTGCAACCCAAAAGGAAATACTTAAAAATTTCGTGAAATTTTTCTGTGCACTGAAAAAATGTGCAATTTTTTGAAAAGGTTTTATTTGATCTATGCGAGCATTAATTTCTGGTTGCTCTTGAATATCAAATTCTACACGCATTTGATTCAGAAGCTCAGCACATTGTTCGCAAGTAGCGATGTGCTGCTCTATAAATCTTGAACTTTCCTCACTGCATAGTTGATCTATATATGATGGTAATAAATCACGCACAATATAACATTCATTCTTCATACATATTCCCTCGCTCTCTTAATTTTAATTTGGCTCGGTAAAAGGTTACCCTTGCCCAATTTTCATTTTTCAAATGTATTTCTCCAATTTCTTTAAAGGTTAAGCCTCCCAGTATACGAAGTAACACAATTTCTTTATACGGTTCCTCTAACAAATGAATCATCCGATAAAGTGCAATTTTATTTTCACTTTCGATGAGACTGTTTTCTACTGAAGGTAATTGGTTCAGTAGATCTGATGATTGCGGTTGTTTGACTTGTTTATCAACGTACTTATAATATGTATACTTAGCAATTTGACAAAGCCAAACTGACATTTTGCATTCGCCATTATAAGTCTTTATTGAACGGACAGCCTGATAAAAAGTCTCTTGTGTTAGTTCCTCTGCTATGTCTACATTACGACAAAGTACCAATAAATATTTAAAGACTTGATCGGCATATTGTTCATAGACTTCTGTAAGCTCCCCCAATGTTCTACCTCCTTTCAACCTATATATCTAAAAAATTATCGTTTCGTTACAAACTTTTTAATATTTTTATCATTCGATACATTTTAACATTTTTATATGTGCCCATTATTAAGAGTAAAAGCTTTCTTATTGAGCCAATAAAACAATAAAATAAAAAACCCGGACTGTTGGTTTATCAACTTTTCGGGTTCAACCTTTTATGCAATTTCAGTTGTTTATACAATTTCCTTTTCATTTTCAAAGTTTCCAACAAATACTTATCTCTTATTCAACTAACCTGCCGCGTTAGTTCAATAAGAAAAAAATGCTTTACCCCTTCTTGAAGTAAAGCACCCGTTAGTTTAATAAGACATCTATTTGTTCTTACTCGCCTACTACGCCTTCTGGTCTTGCAGGAGCGTCGTCAGATTATCGAGCGTTTCGGACCAACCGTCATAGAAGTACTGATCACCGAGGTGACCGGCTACTCCACGCAGGTTGAAGATCATCTCGGTGCGATCGCCGTGTGCCGTGAGGGTTAGGGTCACGACAGGGGAGTTCTCGATGGGAGCATCGGGGTATCCCCAGGTGAAAACGAGCCGTTCGAAAGGTACGACGTCGAGGAACACTCCTCCAGTAGGATACTCCTCGCCAGTCTCAATGTTAACCATCGTGTAGCGGTAGCGTCCGCCTTCGCGGACGTCGAAAGAGATGGACTCCAGGGGTGTAGAAGGTAACCAGTTGCCGAGCTCCTTCTCCTCGGTCCATGCGCGCCATACGAGCTCGCGGTTGGCATTCAGGGTGCGGGTGATGGTAAACTCCGGTACAGATATAGGCATGTTCATTGTTCCTCCTTTGTCGTCATGGTCTTGAGGTGTTCTTCCAGTTCGTCGAAGCGCTGGTTCCACTCGTAACGGTGCTTCTCGACCCAGGCCGATGCCTCATCGAGAGGTTCAGTGCGGATCGTCAGGGTCCGCCACTGGGCGTTTGCTGTGCGTTCGATTAGCCCCGCTTGCTCAAGAACTTTGATGTGCTGAGAGATCGCAGGTGCGCTTATCTCGAAAGGCTCGGCGACCTCTCCTACTGTCGCGGGTCTCTGTGACAGCCTGGTCAGGATGTTTCGGCGCGTCGGATCGGCGAGCGCAGCGAAGACGAGGCTGAGTGTGTCCTTTGTAGTCAATTAACCAACCCCTTAATTAAGTATAAACTTAACTATATGCTACAATGTATAATCATGTCAAGCTACTTGGAAAGGGGCAGTAACGCACAGGTCTAAGGATCGCTGATTCTAACCATTTCTTACTTACTTCCATTCATTTTATATTTATTAAACTAACCTGCCGCTTTAGTTCAATAAGAAAAAAGCTTTACTCCTTCTTGAAGTAAAGCACCCGTTAGTTGAATAAGAACAAGGACGCTTATTAAACAATCGTGCCCGTTTCTGGAATAGCAGTCACTGTGATACTGCCTTTCATCATACTTCATTGTCATATGTAACTTGAACAATTTGTTGTTCACCATTCTTCTCAAAAAACTTATAAGTCTTCATTCCGATTTTTTCTGCAACTTTTTGTGAGGGAATATTTCTTAAGGTCGTATAAGAAAATATTTTGGAATAGCCTAAAACATTAAATGCATATTCCTTACAAGCCGAGGCAGCTTCTGTTGCATATCCTTTATTCCAATATTCCTTAATAATGTGAAAACCGATTTCTGGTAACTTCTCGTTATCGATGTTCTGCATTGTTATTCCGCAATCACCAATAAATGTATCCCCTTCTTTTAATATAACTGCCCACAGTCCGTGTTTATCTAGCTTATAGTTTTCCAAGTTCCATTTAATCCAGTTCTTAACTTCTTCATCGTTAAAAGGATGAGGGTAATATTGCATGGATTCCGGATCGGAAAGGACCTTTGATAATTCGTTTTTATCATCCATTACTAACTCCCGCATATATAATCGTTCCGTTTCGATTATCTTTTGAAAGCCCTAAATGTCCGAATATCCATTGTAGAAGAATATACTTTAAAAGTATTTTTCCCTTCTCGTTCTGCGTTATGTAAGGCTACATCTGCCTTTTTCATGAGAGAGATTGAATCCTCCCCATCAGTCGGGTAAAGACTAATTCCAATGCTTAACGTCGTAAAGAGTCTGTATTGACCAATGACAAATTGTTCTTCCATTGAATTAATAATTTGATTTGCTACGTCAATTATCATGTTAATAGTTTTACAATCAGGGGAAATGATTGCAAACTCGTCACCACTTGTCCTAAACAGTTGGTGTTCATCTCCAAGTACTATTTGAAGGCGTTTAGAAATAGCCTTCAATAATTTATCCCCAACACGGTGACCAAGTGTATCATTTGTATATTTAAATCTATCTAAGTCAAGATACATAATTGCCATCTTCTGATTTAACGTTTTAGCGATTACTAATTCTTTTTCCAAAGTTTCTTCAAAAGACTTCCGATTTGGTAAACCAGTCAATTGGTCATAGTATGCAAGATAATTTATTTGCTCCCAAGATTTTTCTCTCTCTGTAATATCTATGACTGTACCCATAATTATTGGGTCATTGTCTATATAAATTAATTTGGAATGAGCTTCAACCCTTATCTCCGACCCATCTTCACGAATTGCACGAGCATAATGTGTTATTCCTTCTTTACCATCTTTTAACGAATCAAAGTTAGATAGAATTTCTTTTCTATCTTCAGGATGAACATAATTAAAAATATTGAAATTGGTGTCAGGGTACTTAGTTCCGATTAGTTGATGATAGTATGGGTTACCATATAAGAGCTGATTATCCTTTAAGATATAAACACCTACCAAAGCTTCTTCCACTATACCTCTAAATTTTTCTTCCGACTCCAGTAAACTATTTTCAATTTTTTGAGTTTCAGATTTATCTTTTATAATAACGAAAACACCAGTGACTTTACCTTCAATAATCGCAGGAATCAGTACTAGATTAATCGGTATACTTTTACCGTTGTTATGTTTAAAGAAGGTTTCCATACTTTTTGGTTCTCCACTAAGGGCTTTTAAAAACAAAGTCTGATAATAATCCTGATCAGACTTTGGTAAATAGTTAATAAGTGGAGTAACAGAAACTTCCTCAACCGAATAACCCATCACTTTAGACAGATTTTGATTTACTTTAGCAATAACACTTTCTCTATCTAAATAAAGGGCTATATCTGGGTTATGCTCAAACAGGGAACGGTAAAAAATATCATTATCTATATGCTTCATCATGGAATAAACTCCTTAATTTTAGATTCTAAAGTCCTTAATATTAAAATCAAAATATAGAACAACTTAATTATTAACATTTTACCATATTTAATAATTATAAGGATAAATTTACTAAAAATATTAATGGCGTTGCAAAAAATGATTATAGAATTGTGATACCTTAAATTCGTACTTATTCTTCCAAAGTGTAAATGCTTCTTCAACAACCCTGTCCCTTTAGTTAATAAATTCAACAAAAAGGGGCGTTAATCCATCATGGATCAACGCCCCTTATGACTAAAATAGAGGATGAAAAAATAATTTACAGCAAGTTCTTATCAATTAAAATTGCTATCTGATTTCTACCGTTTTCTTTTGCTTTATATAACGCATTATCTGTTTTCTTAATAAATTCCTCAACTTTCTCCCCATTGTAAAAAGATACTCCTATGCTGATTGTTAAATGAATACGTTCATTGTTATAAGTGAAATCTGATTTCTCTATAGCCTCTCGAATACGTTCTGCTATTATTAGCCCCTCATCAACATCGGTGTTTGGCATAATAACTGCGAATTCTTCGCCTCCAAAACGAATGAAAGCATCTGATTCTCTTACATTACTTTTTATAATGTTTGATGTATGTATTAGAGCTTCATCCCCACATTGATGACCATAATTATCATTAACTCTTTTGAAATGATCAATATCTAACATTAGGAAAGTCAAAGGGTTGTTCCCCATTTTACTAATAGGAATAGTTTTTTCCATAAAAAAATCAAAATATCTTCGATTATAAATACCAGTTAATGCATCTGTTGTGGTCAGTTCTTCTACCTTTAAAAATAATTTATAAGATTTAATTATGAAATGTCCAACAGTTAAAATAATAGACCAATTAATGAGCGAACCTAAAATAAGTCCATGCATTTCAAAATTATCCGGGGCAGTTTTCTGACTAAACTCTGTTGAGTACTTCAAAATACTAAAAAAAACTCCTGACACAATAATTACCTTCCATTTAGGATACATATAGCTAATCAAAATAATTGGAATCAGAGAGAGTGACCATATAAATGGATAATGTCTACGTGCTTCCTCAGACAAAATCGTATCAATAAAAACAAGGGAAACAGTACATAAAAAAATTAATGAGTAATTAAAACCTTTTCTTTTCAATTATTTCCTTACTCCTTTCGGTAACCCAGCCATCGTAGCAAATGCTTTAGACCTGTGATTTTGCGTCATTATCTTTCGATAATTTTGCCTTTTTCAATAGAGTTGCTAAGTAAATAAGTATACAATGAAACATCCTAAATAATTCATTTATGTTAAAGTAAAGCACCCGTTCCTATTATAAGGTTAACCAGATAAAACCTTCGGCTTCAGTTACGCTAAAGTATTGCAATTGCCAATCAAAAAAATATTATAGTAACTCACCCCTAAAAAAATGGTATCAAAATGACCCAATAAATCTTATCTTAGGTATACTGACAATTTGACCTACTAACATTTATTCACATACATTTCTAACTTACCTGCCCAATTCTTGAATCACTTCCCATATAACAAGTACTTCTACTTCTTTTCAACAATCCCTGCTTCTTAAACTAACCTGCTGCGTTAGTTTAAGTGTAACATTTCACAATGGAATTCTACGTTCTACTTGATGTTTTGGATATAAAAATAGACCATCTAAATGATAGTCTTGTTTAACTAAAGTACTCGTTTGTTGAACATAATCATTTCGATTAAATTCAATTATTTTTTGGTCTTAAAAAAAGTGATTTATCAATAACCTCAGACAAATCTATTGATGGGTACTCTGTTCTTATTAGTTCAAAAACCTCTTGTGTAATTTCCTCTAATTCACTTACACTTTCTTTGGGATGGTTTAACAAAATAGAGGTGAAGCGATTAAATGTGTTTCTTGGGACAATATTCATTGTTTCTAAAGAATGTCTTTGCCATTTAAAAGCTGGATGATGTACATATAATCGATTTAATCCAAAGAGTATTCCCATCAGATTTGTTTGTACAGATACCATTACCTTATAAAGCATCAACCAATCTTCACGTTTAAGTAAAGCCTCTCTGTTATTCCATCGGTTACCAAGATAGATGTTATCCCTTATCATTCCTACACTTAGTTCTTCTGGATAAACCTCAACTTTTTTCTTAAGTTTACTTAATATTTCTTCTCCGTAAAGTGGAATACCATCATAAACTGTTGCTACAAGGCATTGTTTATCTAAATCTTTATCAAACTCTACAATTACATCATTAATTATTTTTTGAATCGTTGAAGTCAAAAAGTTGCTAATTTCTAATTTAACACCGTTAGTCACATATGTTTCTGACCATTCCTCTTCCTCATAATGATGAAAATCAATAATCCTTCCATTAACTGAATTAATGGAGGCTTTCCTATCCTTTTCCGTTGGACCTTCTTTCCAAAATACAAATAATTCTATATCAGAATACTCGTCATTCCAGTTACGAGAAACAGAACCTCCAAGTAACACCGCATCAACCTTTGGATTCTGGATATAAACTTTAGTAATACTTGACGCTAAAAACTTTAAATTCACAATATCTCTCCTATTTTTAGTCTTGTATATTTTAAGTTCGATATTAAGATTTGTTTCTCCTTTTACAAAGAAAATTAATAATCCCTTGTTCAACTAAACTGCACCGTTAGTTCAATAAGAAAAAATGCTATACTACTTCTTGAAGTAAAGCACCCGTTAGTTGAATAAGACAATTCTATTTTAATTACCTGTCAATATTTATTGAATCATTAGAAGGAGTAAGATATTCCTTTTCCCCTATGGAAAAATCATACTGTTGACGGTTTACTTCTGCATAATGAACTACCTTTTTGCCATTAAGGAAAACCAATAAATAGATATCATCTCTAATATCAATCTTGCTTGGGTCTTTAAAATCAACACCTAATTGTTCCTCTATACTTTCTTGCGTTGTATAAGGTGCAAATAGAAAAGCTTTATCCCAATCGAAATTTGTTAAAGAGTTAATATTTATTTCACTTATATTCTTGTCTTCTACAATTGAATGAATGGATTCCTCTAATTTGGTATTTTGTTGAACATTACTTTGGCTACAACCCACTAATAGTAGTAAAGAAAAAATAATAACAGTAATTTTCTTCAAATTATCACTCCTTTATCTTTATAACGTAAAAATAATGGGATAGTTTCAAACTCGTTGTTCTTCAACTAAACTGCCCCGTTAGTTTAATAAGAAAAAAGGCTCTACTCCTTCTCGAAGTAAAGCACCCTTTAGTGGAAAAAATTATGTTTTCACGGTACAAATTTTATAGATGATACGACCATTAACTTCAGTTGTTCCTGTATAGACACCCATTTGCAAATTCGTCCAACGAAGAAAATGTTTCTTCGTTCATTTATTTTGCCTCAAAGTTTTAGGGGCTTACTCACCTACCATACCGTCGTTATCACGATCGTCCATATATGGGTATAACCAATGATCACTCGTTATTGGCATACTAAAACCTGCTGCTTTTGCTTCTTTAATCGTCACCTGTCCATTACCGTTTGTATCAACACTAGAAATATCACCGTTTGCGTTTGATCCTGTTGATTCAGCTGGTTCAGTTGATTCAACTGGTTCACTGTCTGTTAAACCGAGTGATGCATTTACTTCGTCAGGGTTCACGTTGTCAAATGTATCAACAATCTTGTTGCCCATTATCGTATAAGTATATTGATAACTCGAAGGAATCTGTGTTTTTGTATTCGAATAAGTGATAATTGCTTCAAAGTCAGTAGCACCACCTGCTCTACTGATTGAATCTTCCATATAAGCTTGATCGCCGTGTCGATTGAGTGTGCTATCTTGTGGAGTGATATTATAAGCATTTGCTACCCCTCCGAGAGAATCAGCAATGATATGTCCTTCATCTAAAACATCACTTTCAACACCCGGAACCTTTGCCTCATCAGAATAGTATCTGCCAGACGATAAAACAGCTTCATTATTATCATCTTGCAGAATGATTTCGTCAGCAATGACTCGTACTAGTTGCCCGTATTCATTAGTAAATGCCCAATATTCTCGGTTCCCATAACCAATGTCAACGACAATGTTAGGTTCACGATAACCAGACAAATCGCCACCATCAACTTCAATAAGTTTGTATCCTGAAAACAGTTCATTATTTGGTTGGGTTGGTGTTTCCTCCGCAACCGGAACACTCGGCGTTTCCTCTACTACTGGTTCATAAACAACCGTAGTGACTGTTTCTTCTTTTTCATTATTTTTATTTGTATCAACTGTGGTTACTTCTTGTGAATCTGTTTCTACATCTGTATTGGATGTATCTTCTACGTTGGTACAACCAACCATAAATATGATCGTTAAAAGTAAGATTAAATAGTTCATTTTCTTTTTCATTTTAGGACTCTCCTATAATATTTTCATACTGTTCATTCTAAAAACGATGACCTTCAACTTATTCCCCATAACTTATCTTGTCTTATTCTATAATCTTACCATAAAAAACCAATATTCTATTGAATTAACCTGTACCGTTAGTTTAAGTGAAAATATTCACAAACTTTTTTTATCTTAGATTTTGTTAAATAGTATTGTTGTTTTTCAGTTATAAAATATGGGAACGTCCGATTTGGATGTTCCCATTCTTATTCCATTAAAGCCCCTATAATGGAATAACTGTAAAGCTAGTGAAGCTTTTTTAAAAGCTGCGTTTCACTGGCCAAGCTCCTTGCATTTTACTTAGGAATACAATTTGCCCAATATGATATGCGTCGTGCAATGCTAAACTCTTCAGTTCAAGCACTAATGAATTATCTTCTCCTGGAATCTGTCTATACAAATCTTCATGTTCTGACTTTGCTAGTATTTTTCCAAGTTCACGATGAACATTAAAGTATTCTTGTTTTGTTTCCTTCCAATTTTCTAACGTCTCAGTTGGTAATAGAAATGTAGATTCATTATTTTCTGCCTGTGGTTCATTAGCTGTTTCACCAAGAAATCGCATCAGAAATCTCTTTTCATAGAAAAGTAAATGACAAACTAATTCCCAAATGGAATTCATTGCCCCATCAGCTGGTTTCCAAATTGCCTGTTCAAAAGTGATGTCCTCAAGCACATTTTCAAGTGGTGGAAACCAGTCTTCTTCATCTAAGCAGCTTGCCCATTGCTTTAACAAAAGTGTTTTTACATCCATTTTCTATTCCCTCCAATTTAATCTCAAATTGAATTTATTATTGTTTACCTTACAATAGATTCGCTTCAATTAAAGAGTATTCCGCTAGACAGAATTTCTTTTATTACTTGTTCCATTATTTCACCTTCTAAAAGATTAGGTCATCGTATTAATTGTTTTTCACCTATCCTGCCGCGTTAGTTCAATAAAAAAATAGAGCAGCCTAAGAAACCCATGATCTTAGACTAAAGCACCCGTTAGTTGAACAAGATAAAGTGTGTTATTCATTAATTGGTTTTCCATCATTATCCAATAAAGGGGTAATTCCCCTTCATATCCACTCCAACTAAATAAATAATGAATGCCTGTTTCTTAATCTACTATTATTCTGTTTCCATTAGCTACGCCATTTTCTGCAAGGATTTCTTCAAATCTCTTCTTTGAGCCTTTATTCTTCTCTGAGTCTTTATTAAACATTTTTTCGCCCCCATTTATTTACCTCTTCAACACCCTTATAAACTCTTGAATCAGGTAATACTCCAGCCATTTTCACTTCGCTTGTTTTTAATCTGTCAGCTTCTCCTAAATCAAAAACATCTAGCCTTGCATCTATTGTCACTTTTAATCCAGTCGCTATTTCTGCTGTTTGGATAGCTCTTTCTTGTGGAGAGGAAAAAACATACTCAAACTTTATATCTTTAATTTTCTCTCTCAAATTTTCCGCTTGTTTAATTCCATGTTAATTGAGAGGTAATCCCAATCTTCCTTGCATTCTTCTTTCCTTGTTTAAATCTGTTTGTCCGTGTCTAATAACATATATCATTTTTTGTCCCCCATATATCAGTAACTTAGTGACTTACTTTTACCAAAAGACATTTTTCTTGTTCAACTAACCTGCTGCTTTAGCAATAAGTTCAATTAAAGGACGGCATATTCTCTTCTCACAACATATACATAACCCATTTCTTAATCCTCGATCTTAAATTAATATTTTTCGATAATAAATTCTCATTATAGTAAGAACCAGCCCAACAATGAATATAATCGATAGTAAGATCATCGCAGCTGGGAAAATACCGAATGCGTCTTTTATTGTAGAACTATTATCTTGTAGTGTCGGAACAATAAAAAATAGCCATCCTATAAGTAATACTGGCACCACTTGTGGGGATAACCGTAGATAAAATCTCCAAGCTCGATGTTGTTTACGTTTCTCCGACCATCTTCTACTTAGTATTACTCCTCTAATTCCTAAAATTAGATAGAGTAATGTTAAAACACCTAATGATAAATCAATTATTTTAGGCACTGGGGCTTTTACTTCGGTTTCTTTGCCCTCCGTCAATTCAATTATCTCTGAACTTATCTCATATGCATGTTCGAACGTAGGGGTAAAGCTATTGAGTAGAACGGCAACTGCATATCCACTACGAGGGACAATGTCTTGTTGAGTTTGATATGTGGATAATGATCCGCTATGTGAAATACGTGCAGGTTTGATATTTGGTGAACTTAACGACCAACCAAGTCCATATTTTTCGGTTCCAAATTGCGGTGAATAGGACTCTTCCAACAATTCTTTTGATAATACCTGTTCACCTAATTCATTCTTTCCTTCGTTTGTATGCAAAGAGAGCCATTTACCCATATCAGACGCTGTTGTTACAACTCCTCCAGCCCCCGTCTTCATTTGTTCCAGCTCTGTCCAAGGTATTGCAGTTCCATATGCTGTTACATACCCATTGGGCAGCTCCAGTACAAAATCTCCAGAGTTTACTGTTGTAAATGTGTATTTCATTCCTAATGGTGAGAATACCTTTTGCTGTAAATAGTCAGCAAAATCCATCCCACTCATTTTTTCTGCCAAATAAGCTGAAATCCAATAGTTGGCATTAGCGTATGCATATTTCTCTCCAGGTCGAGATTGTAGCTTCCAGTCACGAATACGTTCCACACCTTCTTTTAACGTATTAGCTGGAGCTATTATGGTTGGATCAGGTATCCCAGATGTATGACTTAACAGGTGACGTATTGTGATCTGTTTCCAGTTAGGATCATCCATAGTTATTTCAGGTAGATAATTAGATACAGGGTCGTCCAGGTTTAATTTTCCTTCATCAACCAGTTGTAAAACCGAAAATGCCGTAATTGGCTTTGAACCGGAAGCAAGTCTCATTTTAGACTTTGCTGTCAGTGGGTTTCCGTTAGAATCGTGACCATACCCTTGCTCATAAACCAATTTACCATCTTTTACGATTACAATAGCTGCACCTGGGAGCCCGTTTTGTTTAATATAATTCGTAACAAATTCATCAATCTCCTCCGTTTCGAGAACATCAGCAGCCTGAACTGATAAAGTAATGCACAGGGAGTAAGAGACCAAGAATGTCACGAAAAAGAATAGAACTATTTTCTTCCGCATTGTTATCCATCCCTTCAAATTAAAAAAATTGTTAATTCTTCACCAATTCCCATTCATGCAGACGTCGACAAGTCTATATCTTCCTTTTTCAATTCAACATTCTAACCTTTATTTTCTTTCTATAACCAAATGCTTCTTTAGTTAAAGTATTCAACAAAAAGGACGTAAATCCTCTAATGGATTAACGCCCTTGTATGCTTAAGTATTTTAAAATGCATATTTAAACGGTATGCTATTTTAGGATTATGAGCAATTTTAAAAAGCACCATGCCTTATTCAACTAACCTGCCCCGTTAGTTCAATAAGAAAAAGCTACCCTCACAGGCAGCCACTTGTTTTAACTAAAGCACTCCGTTAGTTGAAGAACAAACTTATAACTCTATCTTTTTAACCATTTGATAATTAGTCAATTTAACGCCTTTTCGTTCTACGGTTTGTAAGCAAATTGTTTTGTACCCTAGACGTTCAAAAAATGGCTTAGCTGTAATACTTGCTTCCGTATCAATTTCTAAAATTTTTAATTTTTTCGCTTCAGTTTCAAGTATATTAACTAGAGCTGAAGCTATACCTTTCCCTTGATAGTCTTTATGAACATAAAGTCTATCTAGATGTCCACTATGTGTTAAATCGCTAAAACCAACAACCTTATCATTAATTTTAGCAACATATGTTATATTTTGATTTAAAGAATCTTTCCAAGTTTCAATTTTAGTGTCTTTTTCATCTTTTGGTGCCCAAACATCTAATTGTTCTTGTGAATAATCTTTGGAATTCACTGAATGAACCGTTTCATAGAACAAGGACACAACATCTTCAAGATCTATATCCCTAAACTTTATATATTCCATGCTTATATTGTCACTCCTCTCACTTCTATAAGAATTATCACATCGAAAATATAAACTTATTAGGTAACTTAGCTATTATATTTTTACATTTTTCAATACCTTATTAAACTAAACTGCTGCGTTCGTATTATAAGGTCAGCCAGAGAAAATCTGGTTGACTATTTTTTATTCAATTTATAGATTGATAGTACCGGGGTAGAACGGAACTGCTCGTGGGACTTGATCCCGACAAC
>NZ_JBAWSY010000038.1:0-10143 GCF_037104765.1 Psychrobacillus mangrovi
CTCTGCTTTAGAACGTTACTTAGAAGTACACACTGTAATATAAATTGAAACGCCGTATACGAGAACCGTACGTACGGTGTTGTGAGAGGGGCGAAAATAAGTTAACTTATTCTCCCTCTACTCGATTGGAGGCTTTGTTAACCTTCGTTGTTGGTTTATCTAGTATAATACCAACCATATGGACGTGCGCTTGCTGCACACTATACATGAGCCACCGCTGGAAGAGTTGTCCACTCCCACATCCTTACGCGGAGTCTCATTCGTCGTGTTCATGTGGTTAGCTAAATGCATAATGGTATGAACCTAAACTTAGAGATAGCAACTGTATCTTAACAAAGCCTAATTTATAAAAATAGTTAATTCAAGTTGTGATTTACCTTAGTTGTTTTCTTCTTTTGATAATTGGGGTAAACTGTAAGATAAAGCCTATGGCAGGTGAAATACCCTTCTATGAAAATACGCCAAGGTGAATTTGATCAAATAAAAAGGTGGACTTTTTAATGGATATAAACAAATTAATGAAGCATGTGAACGTTACAGAATTCAAAAATAAAAAGGAATTAGAAATAACAGGACTTGCCTATAATTCTCGAAAAGTAGAAAAAGGACAAGTATTTGTTTGTATAAAAGGATTTAAGGTAGATGGACATCAATTTGCGGGACAAGCAGTTGAAAACGGTGCAGTTGCAATAGTTGTAGAAGATTTTATTGAGGGGTTAGAAGTTCCACAATACAAAGTTGAGAACGGACGTGTTGCTCTGGCAACGCTTGCAGATGCCTACTATAATCACCCAACGAGAAAATTAAAAACAATTGGGATTACTGCAACAAATGGTAAGACGTCTACATCCTTTATGACAAATGCCATTTTAGAGAATCATGGATTGACTACTGGATTAATGGGGACGGTGGTTGTAAAAATTGGTGATTATGCAGAGCCATCCGAATTAACGACTCCAGAATCCTTAGATTTACAACGCTTTTATGCACAAATGGTCGACGCTGGTGTAACTCACGCAACAATGGAAGTCTCTTCTTCAGCACTAGAGTTGAATCGAGTGGGTTGTGTTGATTTTGATATAGTTACTCTAAATAATATAAGTAGAGAGCATATTGATTTGCATTCTTCTTTCGAGAACTATTTTATGCATAAATCTAGTCTGATTCGCAACGCGGGAGCGGACAAGGTTGCTATTTTAAATTTAGATGACGAATATTCTGCATCGCTTGTCGATAAAACAAAAGCAACGGTAATTACTTTTGGAGTACAAGATCAATCGGCAGACGTACTATGTAAAAATTTAGATTTATCTACTGGTCGAGCTGTATTTACTGTAGATATTACACGTGATTTAGTTACTCCAGATATAGTTATACCGAAGCAAAAATTTCAAATTGAACTATCTACTCCTGGATTCCATTCTGTTTATAACTCAATTGTTAGTATCGTCATTGCGTTACTATGTGAGGTTCCAGTTGAAACGATTCAAAAGAGTTTGTTTGAATTTGTTGGAGTGGAACGACGTTTTGAAATAATTTTTGAAGAAGATTTTAAAATCATTGATGATCACTTCGCTAATAGTGGAAATATTGATATTACGTTGGGAACATTAGAAAAAATGGATTTCAATCGTGTATCTCTTGTATATGCCATTCGAGGAGATCGAGGAGTTACCGTAAATAAAGAAAATGCAGAAGCAATCGCAAGATGGGCTCCTAGACTTGGTATTCATGAAATCACCGCAACCCTTAGCCGATCACATGTTACGCAGAAGGATGTAGTTTCTGATGCAGAAGTTGCAGTTTTTAAAGAAGTAATGGATGAAGCAGGTATTAAAGTTCATCTATACGAAGAGTTGCCAGATGCAATTGAACGTAGTTTGGGAGAAGTGACTGACGGCGATCTATTATTATTGGCTGGATGTCAAGGTATGGACTATGGAGCAAAGATTGCCTTGGAACAACTAGAAACAATTAGACCAGATGTGGACAAAAAGAAGCTATTCCAGCCGCTTGAAAAACGAGTAGCAGGGAACTCATAAACAAACAGACCGACAATTTTAGTCGGTCTGTTTGTTTATATGCTTTATTATTTAGAGCGGTTGATGATCATGTGCTTAATAGAATGAATTCAGCACTTTGAGAGTAGACACGGATGTATAGTATACTTGCTGCACGCAACGCATGATTCACCTAAAATCCATATCTGTTTTGGAGATTAAATACTATGAAGAAGGGGATATCCCTTAAAATTTAGGCACTCACTAAATAAAGTATGGACAGCATCCGAAGTTGTATCTTCGGGAGCTTACCAGATGAATAGGATAGTATCTATTCTTTTTTATCCAAAAAGCTATTTGCTGTTTTCACAAGTTGCTGGATGGCGACTGACAGACAACAGCCACAACATTACCGAAAAAAGAGAGGAGGGTCGTGACGCTAGTCACGACCCTCCTCTCCTAAAAATCACACGGTAATGATGTAGCAGAGTCTGTCCAAAGCCCTCCTAAAACGATTGAAAATAGTTTTATTTTTAAAGGGCGTAATTAGCAAGTACAGACAAGAGTTTTCGTTTAGTCAGTTTCACGCTTCACATCTTCACTGTTTTCTACTACATGTTTAAGAATGGATAATTTGTTATGCCAGAATTGCTCGTAGTAAGAAAGCCATTGTTTTAATTCCTGTAAAGGTTCTGGATGAAGACGATAGATTTTTTCTCTTCCAACCTTTTGTCCGCTGACTAACTCTGCCTCAGTTAACACGTGAAGATGCTTTGCTATAGCGGTACGACTCATCGGAAAATGGGAAGATATTTCCGAAATAGGTAGCTCTTTTTCGCCAAGTAATTTTAGAACCTCTCTGCGGGTTGGATCTGCTATAGCTTGAAACACGTCATACTTTTTTGCAGAAGTCTCCACTTAGTCTTCAATAGCCTTTCTTAAGCCGCGTTGTACAATTCCTTCCCAACCGTGAGCCATTCTATCACGGATAACAGAGCTTTTTTCATTCGCTTTTGAGAGTGTATAATCTGCTTCTTTCCAACCTCCATGAATAAGAGTGAATTCTGTTTTGTCGCCCATCTCTTTTAAAATAAAGGAAACAAACCATCCTTCTGTATCCCAAATAAAAGAAAGCTTATTTGGAGGGTCTACTTCTGTTACTTTACATGGGGATGGTCCAAAAGGAGATTGAATAAGAAACTCAAATCCCTCTTCTAATTGAAAGTCATTAGGCATGAACCATTTTGAAATCCCGTCAGCGGTAGATACATTTTCCCATACTTTTTGAATCGGTGCATTTAAAATGACTGTTTGTACAATGTCTTTAAGTTTATTTTCCACAAAAAATCCTTCTTTCTCCATAAAATAAAACCAAATGGTTTCATATATAAAATAATACGAAACCATTTGGTTTTATGTCAAGTATTCACCATTTAATCTTTTCAGGATAATCCACATTAAAACGTAAATCGTGTATAGAACTTTTTGTTTTACTTGCTTCCGCAATAACTTTTTTCTTAATAGCCTCATATTCACTATTTTCCATTACAATGTTTTGAACAATCGAAGAAAAAGATTTAGTTCGTTGTTCCTTAGTCATCTCAATATAAGTCAAATTTAACATATCAATATATTGAATCGCATATTCTTCTACAGTTGTTTCGGGTGAAAAAACGGCACTAAGTATTACTGCATATTCTTCGTTCGTTAAAATATCTTTTAATGCATCCGAAATAAGTGCTTGGAGTTTACGAGCATTTACAATGTGCAGATCAAAATCATTAGCAAATTCGTATTTTTTATATAACTGAATAAAATCATTTAAAGCAATAAACGAGAAAACTAGCTCAGGCCACAATATTTCAGTAGAGTAATAAATATTATTTTCTGGAGCGATAAAATCATGGGCTTTCATCATTTCTTTATGTAAGCCATTTGCAACAAATTCAATATTACGATTTCCTTGATATGCATGACGTAATTCGTATGTCACCCCTAATAAACGCATACGAGCTCCTTGCCAGTCCATATATCGATCTTCTTTTCCCGTCAGATGATGTATCGCAGAACAAAGTTCATCTAAATCCCAAAAGTCTCCACTAATTAATACACCAGTCATGTTTTCCGTGCTTTTCAATGCAAGCATATTCTCCACCTCCTAAGGTTCTATTACCTTTTTGGTGAATAGTTAAGCGTAGAAAACAATTCTTTTTTTTCTATTTCGGTTAATTCTCTCCATTCTCCAATAGCTAGGCCTTCTAATGTTATATTCATAATACGAATACGTTGTAATCTCTTCACCGTGAATCCAAGTGCAGAGCACATTCTTCTTATTTGTCTGTTTAAACCTTGTGTAAGGATAATATTAAAAGTGTTTGGACCTATTTTTTTGACTTTTGCAGGAAGTGTTTTTGTTCCTAAAATCTTCACACCAGATGCCATTTTTTCAATGAATGAATCGGTTATTTTTTCATTTACAGTAACAATATATTCTTTTTCATGTTTATTTTCTGCCCGTAATATCTCATTTACTACGTCTCCATCGTTCGTTAGTAAAATTAATCCATCAGAATCCTTATCTAATCGTCCAATATGAAAGATACGAAGTGGGTGATTGACAAAATCGACAATATTGCCTTTTATATGACGTTCTGTTGTGCTAGTAATACCAACAGGTTTATTAAGAACGAGATATACTAATGGTTGTTCAACTACAATCGGTTTCCCATCTACTCGAACATCATCTCCAGCTTCTACTTTACTGCCGAGTTCAGCAGACATTCCGTTTATAGTCACTCTACCATCCGTAATCCATTTGTCAGCCCCGCGTCTAGATACAATTCCAGCCTCACTTAAAAATTTATTAATGCGCATCCTTATACACCTACTTTTCTTGTTAGCATGATTATAACAAAACTTGAAACTATTTTAGAGTAAAGCGCGTAAAAAAGAAAAGGAGTGATTGACTATGACGATTAACCAAAAAATAGAAGAGACATTCAAAGCTTTAAAAAAAGTATTGAGCTGGGGTGTTGATAAACGTGTTACTCTTTCGCTTGCTGGTTATTATGTGACTTTAGATAAGGAGCTCAGTGAAAGTAGATTCAAGGAAATAGAGACTATTATTAAAAAGAAAGCAGGTATATTCTCTCCATTACGTTCTCATCTAAATCCACTTTTCGTTGCTACATTAGACTCAGGAGGCTTAGAGCCGCAATTAGCAGTAGATCTTTTGTTAGAGAAAGTAGAAGCGTTGAAAAACTCTTCCTTTAAAATAAATAGTTATACTTATTTAGCAGCTTTGTTAATGTCTGATGAGAAAGAAAGCTGGGCAGAGGAAATGGAACGGGCTAAACAGCTTATGGAGGATATGAAAAAGCATCATCGGTTTTTAACTTCAACCGATGATTATCCATATGCCATGTTTTTAGGAAAACTAGATGGAGATACCGCTGTTCGTGCAGAAACTATGAATCGCTACTATCAGGAACTTAGAAAGTATAAATTTTATTCAGGAAATGAACTGCAGTGGATGTCTCAGATACTAACGTATACAAATGCTGAATACGAGGAAGACTTAGTGAAACGAGCCGTCGTCATACGAGATGGATTAAAAAGTGTAAAGATAAAAACATCGGCACCTCAATATCCTATAATTGGATTTATGGCAGCTTTGGAAATGGATGAAGACCAACTAAATGCAATCGTAACAACCTACGAGTCTTTAGCAAGTATGAAACTATTTTCTTGGTACAAGGATAGTGCTTTATCTATCGCTCTAGGATGGGAAATGAGAGCATCCAAAGACGCTTATACAACAGCTGCCATTTCAATTGCAACATCGCTAGAAATGCTACTTCAAGCACAACAGGCAATGATGATTTCAACTATTGCAGCTACCAGTGTAGCAGCATCATCTTCGAACACTGTATGACCTTCATGCTATAATATATCTATAATGCTTTATGAAAAAATAGGGCAAATAAAGAAAACTTTGAGGAGTAATACATGATGAACACTAATCCAATGAGTCAATCTAGAACCATTCAAACCCACTTGATCCTCCCACCTGATACTAATCATCACCAAACTATTTTTGGTGGGCGGGTACTTGCTTTTATTGATGAGATCGCTGCAATTTCGTCTATGAAACATGCGAATGGTGCAGTAGTTACTGCTTCAATAGACTCTGTTGATTTCCTTTCTTCCGCAAAAGTAGGGGATGTATTGGAGCTAGAGGCTGTTGTTTCAAACACAGGTCGTTCATCTATGGAAGTTTATGTACGAGTGACGTCAACGAATCTAATTACAGGTGAAGAAAAACTTACAACGGAGTCTTTTGTGACAATGGTTGCAGTAGATGAAAATGGTAATCCGGTTCCCGTACCAGGTATTCATCCTGAAACAGAAGAAGAAACTCGATTATTTGAATCAGGTCCAGCAAGAAGGATCCATCGTAAACAGCGATTAGAGATGAATTACTAATAAATGAGGATGTGAATATATGCTTAAACAAATAGACCATTTTTATAAGTATATTATGATCACGCTGCTTGTTGTATATCTAATAAACTACGTGTATTTTGGAAAGGCCACCATCACATTCATTATCGTAGCCCTTGCTATTGTCCTTGAATTAATCAGGCAAAGACATCATATTAAACAACTTACCTACGCGCAACTTTCCATTATTGGAGTAGTGCTACTTGCAGGTATCGCAGGCATCATTTATTTATTTGTTTTATTTCGCATATTCATAGTCCCATTAAGTTTGCCGACAGCAGTAGAAGACATACTGCTAATTGTATTTGCGCTTATTTGTTTATATGTATTAGGTTTTTTCTTGAAAAAATTATACGTTCATGCAATTGAAAAACACTAAAACCTTTAGAAGAACCTTTAATTAGGTCTTCTAAAGGTTTTTATTTTCTTAGGGGAGGCTGTCCTTTGTTAGGAATGCTTTTTTTATGAAACTATTTCAACTGTTCATTCGTAAGCATGAAAGAAGGAGTGATGAACATGCGACATATATACGAACGATCGGCAAAATATGCAAAACTAGGGTCTATTCTAACACTGGGCGTTTACATAGTTTTAGTAATTATTTTTAGAGATATGCTACTGTACGATTATGAGACTCATTTTTTAATTGGGTTTACGGTATTTATATTATTTAGCACTTCTTTTGTTATTCAAAATGCTGCAGACAAATTACAGGATGAGCAACAAGTAGATAGTGAATATTATTCAGCCGAATTTCCCTTGAACGAACTTAATTTCCAAAGGGATGTATCGATCATTCCAATGACCTACTTAGTTTCAGGCAGAGGAGAACGATTATATAAGATTGAGCCTGATGAGAAACATGGAATTAAGAGAATGTTGACGGCCATTTCATTGTTTCAAAAAGGAATGTTATTTCCTATTACATATAATTTAAGTACGATAGATAATCACATAGTTAGTCAATTCACATTTATAAACAAATTAAAATTTATACAGATAAAGATTTACGACCACACAAAAAAACATATATCGACTGTTGTAATGCCTTCTTTTTCAGTTAAAAATAGAGCTATAATTTTTAATGCGATCAATGAGAAGATGCTTCAAATGGAAGCAAAAAGCATGTATGGAGATATTGATATCGATGATTCTAATGGAAAACGTTTAGCGAAGTATCGCTTTGGAATTTTTCCTTATGCAACTCATCCTGCGTTTGAAATACAAGCTGTAAACGTGCATGTATCACTTGCACACGACTTATCGCATGATCAAAAAATAAACTTTTAATGCACTGTTTTATTATTGGACTGGGGATTTAAAATAAAAGAGTAAAGATAAAAAAAGCGTCCGAAATTGTATAGTCTAGACGCTTTCTTTACGATTTGAACATGGTTTTTCCTATTGATAGTTATCTTTTCTAACGGGTGTCAAATCTTTCTTTATCTGCTTTATAGGGCTACCAGTTTTCTCGATTGGAAACGACTCATGATTAGTCCAGCGTCTCCTAATTAGTTTTTAAATAAGTTAAACCAGCCTTTAAATTTAAACAAAGCAAGCATGGATAGAGCAATAACAACGATTAGTCCCATCACAACAAAATAACCATATTTCCATTCTAGCTCAGGCATATTCACAAAATTCATTCCGTATACTCCAACGATAAATGTTAGAGGAATGAAAACAGTGGATACAATCGTTAAAATCATCATTATTCGATTCATTCGACTAGAGTTTATCGATACATGACTATCCCTAATATCAGCAGTGAGCTCTCTATTTGATTCAATCATTTCGGTAAGCTTTAGTAAGTGATCGTATATATCTCCAAAATATGCACGTTCAGAGTGTTGTAAGTTTATCCGTTCGGAGTTCATAACACGGTACAATAAATCACGCATTGGTATTACTGTTCGACGTAACCTAAGCAAATCGCTACGAACGTCAAAAACCTGGTCCATTGATAAATGCCTCATATCTGAAGAAAGCTTATCTTCTACTTCATTCAAATAATCTTCTATTTTATAGACGATTGGGAAATAGGCATCCACGACCTTATCGATGATATGATAAGTTGCATGCATCGCACCGCGTTCCCAGCCCTCTGAGTTTCGTATAATGCGTTCTCTTGCTTCAGCCAATTCATGCATATGGGGATAATGAAATGTGACTACATAATCCGTCCCAACAAAAATATCTAGTTCTTCGGCTTCTAATGTTTCTTCATTAAATGTATGCACAACGTAAAAAGCATACCCATCATAATGGTCTAACTTAGGCCGTTGAAGCCTTAGTAAACTATCCTCTATTGCTAGTGGGTGAAAATGAAAAAAATTACTGAGAAGATTTTCTTCTTCTTTCGTAGGTTCCCCTATGTCAATCCAATACCATTCAAACTTTTTCCTCTTAATATCCTCGAGGGGAAAATCACCTCTTATTTCGTGATCAGTTGTAATGCCAATCGTTTGAATCATATCAAAACCCTCGCTTCCACAAAAAATACATATCGTCATTATCTCATATTCGCAAATTTCCATCAAAATACACTTAAAGATAAGAGAATATTATAAAAAAATAAATAATTTAGTGTTGACATGTATAATTTCTATATGTATAGTAGGTATTAATCAAATAAAGCAACTTTCTTATCAAGAGAGGTGGAGGGACTTGGCCCTAGGATACCTCAGCAACAGGCATTTTTGCACTGTGCTAATTCCAAAAGCTTTTAGGCTTAAAGATAAGAAGAGAAAAATCACTTAACGACGTGTAAACCTCTTCTTTCTAAGAAGAGGTTTTATTTGATTTAAAGGGCTTTAATGAAAGAAATATAAAATTAACCTTTGGTATCATCTCGTTCACTTCAGCTACCCATTCGTCAGGAGTGCTTCGAGTTAAATATACAACTTTCTTACTTGAAGATCCCATTTGATTAAAGAGAAAGAAAGTATCTATTTTTACACCACACAGAGTTTTGAACTAATTAACCCCTTTGTCAGTACCTGGCAGAGGGGTTGATTAATTATTCGGATTGATTTTTATTTGCAACTAACTGAGGTGTTTGTCTAGTTTCTATAGCCTGTTTTTGCATTTACTATTATAAGTGCAAGAAGGAGGTGAATTTATCGTGAACCCATATCATCATAGATCTTGTCATTCATGCCATCAACCTCAAGTATCTCCATGGTTCCAACCACCTGCGCAACCAGTGGTATGTCCGCCGCAATATCGTGTGCATGATTCCTTTATACCGAGAATGCAGCCTGTAATTCATCCAATCGTTAATGTGAATCGCCAACATATTGTCAATGTTCCACAGCATTACTTTACAGAAACTAATCGAAATGTGGTTGTGAATCCACCTCAGCAAGCGTATCCGTATCCGCAAGGAGGATTCCAACAACCTTTCCAACGTCCCTTCGGTCCTCGATACTAACCGAGTAAATTAGATTTACTACTTCAGAAGCAAATGCCTTTATTAAAGCGCATTTGCTTTTTCTTTGTGTGCCAGGCATGGCAACTATCTAGGTGGTGAAAGTCCACTGTGGGGGTACACATCGACCAACCACTAAGGAAGCGCAAGGTACTTATCGTGAGGTAAGGGCTAGAGGAAGCGTGGAATAAAATCTTGGCTCGACGAACA
>NZ_JBAWSY010000039.1:0-7526 GCF_037104765.1 Psychrobacillus mangrovi
AAACGTCGACTATCAGTTGCCGGGTGAGAAAATTAGAGATGGTGGAAATAGGATAGGTATGGTTTTGACCTATCCTGTTTTCACCATCCCAGCAAGCGGTAGCGCGGTAGCAAAAGAAAAAACGTCGGGAATTAATTTGTCTACTTTCTTTACAGAAGACCAAAACTTGCTTAATTTCCAACTAACCGACCTAAAATTCCAACTAAAGCATTCATTATTCCAACTAACCATCCTTCTACCCTTGACTCACTATGTTGTGATACACTAATTCCAATGAAATCACGAAAAAGTAGGCGAATAGTATGGAATTTCAAGAAATGAAAGATTATCTGTTAGAGCAAATTAAGAACAAGCAGTTGGTTGCCGCAACAATTAGTCAACCTCGTGCCAAGTCCAATGAAATCAAACGTGTAAAATTAAAACCAATTGAAATAAAAAATGTATATCATATTCAACTAGAATACCAATATGAACGTATTTTGAAGCATGAAAATATTAAATTAGAGGAATTTGCAATAACTCTAAACGAACTATTAGAGCAATTTCGTCAAATCCATGCTGATTTCACAACGGAAAAAGTACAAATTCAACTCTCCAAGAAAAATAAAGTAATGTGGAAGTCGGAAAAATTAGCTGCTGAAAAAACGGTCAATCTTTCACATAATCGGAAAAAGAATTATCTTTTAGATGAAAATACACCTTACCCATTCCTTATTCATTTGGGCGTGCAAACCCCAGAAGGAAAAGTGAAAAAACAAAAGTATGACAAATTTAAGCAAATCAATCGTTTTGTTGAGTTCATCGACGATGCGCTTGTTCACTTACCAAAGGACAAACCAGTTCGAATTCTAGACTTTGGATCAGGAAAATCTTATTTAACATTTGCCCTCTATCATTATTTAAAAATTGAAAAGGGTCTCGACATTCGAGTAACAGGCTTAGATTTGAAAAAAGAAGTTATTGAAGAATGTGCCAAAATTGCTGAGGACTTAGGCTATGATCAGTTGGAGTTTTTAGTAGGAGATATTAATGATTACAACGAGGAAACTGCTGTGGATATGGTAGTCACACTTCATGCTTGCGATGTGGCAACAGACATGGCTCTTTCCCGGGCTGTCAAATGGGGAGCAAATGTTATTTTGAGTGTTCCTTGTTGTCAACACGAGCTCAATAGACAGTTAGACGCTCCTGGTCTTGACCTTATGCTAAAACATGGTCTTATTAAAGAACGCTTTGCAGCACTTGCAACGGATTCTATCCGAGCTGAGATCCTAAACATGGTTGGTTATGAAGCACAACTATTAGAATTTATCGATATGGAAAATACTCCCAAGAATATTTTAATACGTGCCTATAAAACAGGTAAAAAGGTTACTTCCGAACAACTAGAAGGATACAAGCAGTTCAAGCAAATGCTACATGCAAATCCTTTCTTAGAGAATGAACTTAGAGAGTATCTTTCTTAAATATAGTGAAGATTGGAGTAGAATACAGTGAAAGAACCAACCTTAAAGAAAGTGGCTTACGGAATTGCAATGGCTATTGCGATCATTATTGTGCATTTTGTCGATGTACATGTATATCCAATGGCACCTATCTTCGCTTTGTTATTAGCAATTTTGATTACTTACTTAGGAATTATATTCATTAATAAATCCGATCGATTCGATAAAACAATTTCTCGTTCGAAATACAATCTACTGAATGCACTCGTTGTGTTTGTTCTATTCATTGCTTATTTTACGATTGCACAATAAATAAAAGGTCGCCCCCAATCGGGGACGACCTTCTTTTTATAATTCCTGTCTTAAAGCATCAATTACATCAATTTTTGTTGCCTTTCTTGCTGGTCTCCAACCAGAAATCATTGCAACCCCTACGCTAATAAAGGATGCTATAGCAACAAGTTGCCATGGAATCAATGAAAAAGTAATAGAGAGATTTTGAATATCTTCATCCCCTAACGCTGCTCCAACAACCATCGGCAATACCCAGTTTGCTAAAAAACTCACCGCATAGGAAATGACTACTGCAAGTACTGTTCCTATAATGCCGATCCATGCACTTTCCATTAAGAATAAGCGTTGAATTAGTTTCGGACTAGCCCCTATCGCTTTCATAACCCCTATTTCTCTAGTTCTTTCGGTAACAGCCATTGTCATCGTATTGAAGATACCAATAGATGAGATTAATACCGCAATTGTGCCAATAAAGATAAGTCCAATTTTAAATGCCATGAAAAAGACATCTATTTGCTCCAATTGTTCCGAAACGGAATAGACATTATAGCCCTTCTCCTTTAGCTCTTCCGTAACTGATTTTACATGCTCTAAACTAGAAGTATATATTTTCGTTTCTGGATAAAATAATTCTGCTTCAACTACTTCTGTTTCCGTATTAGAAACAATTACCTCTTTAAACTTGTCCTTCCAAGATTCATTTACCATTACTTTTGTATCTATAATCCAATCTCTTGCTGGATTTTCTGTAACTCCAACGATTGTAAAATTCCATCTTTCCGAAAAAGCTTCCTCTGCTTCATAAGACTGGAGTGATAAAGAAATTGTTTTTCCGATTATAGAGTCCTTGTATCCTCCTGTTGATTCAGCATTTTCTTCTGCGTTTTGCTCCATCTCTTTACGTTCTGAATCTGTTAACAAACTTTCCGCAAACTGATAGCCAACTATTATTTCATTATCCTTTTCTGGCATGCGTCCTTCAGATAATTGTAGATTTGATTTTTGTTCTTCGTCAAAATTTGTAAGAAAAATATTCCCTTGAAGGCTACGGTCCTCTATTTGTGAATTAGCCATGGCATTCAAATTAAACCTTTGTACGATTGCATCTACATGCTCAATAGATCTTATTTGTGAAACATCCAGTTCCTCGTCAGCATTCGGATACACTTCTACTTCTGTAATCGCTTTGTCCTGCAATATTTCTTCACGCATTGTATCTTGAATCCCGAACCCGATGGAGGCAAGTACTATTAAAAATGCACATCCCATTGTGGCTGCAAGAACCGTCATAAATACCCTTAGCTTATTCTTCTTAATATGTTGACGCACAAAATCAACTTGGTCTTTAAATAGCATATGGAGCACCTCCTTTTACTAGTTCTCCATCATGCATTTTAAATTTACGGTGAGCAATACTTGCTACTTCTTCATCATGTGTAATAATGACAAACGTTACTCCTAGTCCTTGATTAAGATCCTGTATAAGCAATAATATGTCTTGCTCTGTTTCCGAGTCTAAGCTACCAGTAGGTTCATCAGCAAATAGAATAGGAGGATTTGTTATAAGAGCTCGGGCAATACTTACTCGTTGCTGTTGTCCACCTGATAATTCGTTCGGATAATGATCCGCTACTTCTTCAAGACCTACTTTTTGAAGTAATTGTTTTACGCTTGCTTTTCTTTTTTTAGTAGACACTCCCTTTATTTTCAGAGGAAGCTCTATATTTTCAAAAGCTGTTAAGCCTGGCATTAGTTGAAAGTTTTGAAAAATGAAGCCGAAATTATTTAATCGAAACTGTGCTCTTTCCGTTTCATTTAAATCAGCTGTTTCTTGTCCGTTTACCGTTATAGACCCTTGCTCTGGACTCATAAATCCCGCTATTGTATGGAGTAAAGTCGACTTACCAGAACCACTTTTTCCTACGATTGCAACAATTTCCCCTTGCTCCACTTCAAAAGATAGTCCCTTTAAAACCGGTACTTTCTTTTCCTTCCCTTTTTTCCCGATTAAAAATGTATGATTCACATCCTGTACTTGTATCATTTCATTTCTCCTTCCGTTTACTATGAACATAGTATATCGATTGTTTCTTAACATTTTAGAAGGATAAATATGAAGAATTTCTTAAGAAAAGGCTTCATGCCAAAGCTTTATGCATTCGAGCTAAACGCCTTTCTTGCGGCCAGCTAGCCACGAATACAAGTATTTACAAGTAAAAACTTGCAAAAACGTAATTCTATAATCCATCAGGGAAGAGTTTATTAGTGATTATGAATATTAAATGAGTCTAATAATATTCGACCGATTATTAGAAGTATTTGACTGATTATCATGGATATTCAACCGATTATCGCGCTTATTCGACCGATGTTCAGACTTATTCAACCGATTCTATTTCATGCATACAAAAAACTGCTCTATCTCACTATAAAGTGAAATAGAGCAGTTTTTTTTTTATTTATGATGGCATTGGTGTATCTGTTGGAGTTGCATACCCTTCTTTATAGGCATCATCAATTGCATTTCGAATTTCCACAAGTGACTTACCCTCTTGTGTCATATTTATCGACATAACTGCAGTTTCTAAGCATGCTGCACAGCGAGTACCGTGGTCATCCCACACTACTTCTCCACTTTCTTTAATCTCCTGTACGAAGCAGTTAAAGTTATTCAAATGACCAGCACTGTCACCACATCCACAATAGCAAGGCATCCATTTTAGAATATCATTTGCTTTGGCTGCAGCTTGGTAAACAAGTTTCATATCATCTGATTGTTTGTCTAAAAATGTTGGCAACACATCAGTCGATGCCGTTGTCTCCTGTATATCACCATTTTCTGAATGGGCAATATGCTCAGCATGTTCTTCATGATTTTCTTCCGACTCTTTTTGACCACACGCGGAAAGTACTATCAAAGAACTTAGTAATATAAACAAAATCTTTTTCATTCTGTTAGATAACCTCTTTATATTCAAATTTCACTTTAAGATTTGCATCCACCAATGGCTTTTGGTTAAATCATTTTTTCAGGACGTACAATTTCATCGAACTTTTCTGAAGTTAATAAATCTAGTTCAATTGCGGCTTCTTTTAAAGTAGTGCCATTTTTGTGTGCATGTTTTGCGATTTTCGCTGCATTTTCATATCCAATATATGGATTTAATGCAGTTACGAGCATCAATGAATTGTTTACATGATGTTTAATTGTTTCTAGGTTTGGTTCAATTCCTACTGCACAGTTGTTGTTGAAGCTAATGATTGCATCACTTAGTAAACGAACAGACTGAAGGAAATTGTGTATGATTACTGGCTTATACACATTCAATTGATAATTCCCTTGGCTCGCTGCAAAAGAAATTGTCGTGTCGTTCCCCATCACTTGAGCAACAACCATCGTCATCGCTTCACTTTGTGTTGGGTTTACTTTTCCAGGCATAATAGAACTTCCTGGTTCATTTTCTGGAATGCTAATTTCTCCAATCCCCGAACGTGGACCACTTGCAAGTAAGCGAACGTCATTTGCTATTTTCATCAAGTCGGCAGCAAGTGCTTTCACTGCTCCGTGCACATATACTACATCATCATAGCTTGTTAAGGAATGGAATTTGTTTTTAGCGGAAGTGAATTCAATGCTTAGTTCTTTAGAGATTTCAGCAGCCACCAAATCACCAAATCCTTTCGGTGCATTTAGTCCAGTTCCTACTGCAGTACCGCCTATTGCCAGTTCTTTCATGTCTTGAACTGCTTGTAATATCATTTTTGCTGATTTTTCTAGCATTCTGTGCCAGCCACTAAACTCTTGTCCAAGAGAAAGGGGTGTTGCATCTTGTAAATGCGTACGACCAATTTTCACGATATCCATGAATTGCTCTGATTTTTTCCCTAGCGTTTCTTTTAAGACATCAATAGCAGGCAATAGTTGTTTTTCAACAGCTAAAACTCCCGCAATATGAAGTGCTGTTGGAAATGTATCGTTAGAACTTTGTGATTTATTGACATCATCATTTGGATGAAGGCGCTCATCGCTACTTTTTTCTTCAAGGATTTGATTACCTCGATGAGCGATTACCTCATTTACGTTCATATTTGATTGTGTACCACTACCCGTTTGCCAAACAACTAATGGAAAGTGATGATCTAGTTTGCCAGCAAGAATCTCGTCGGCAGCTATAGAAATTGCATCTTTTTTTGCTTCAGATAAATTACCAAGAGAATGACTAACAATTGCTGCTGATTTTTTTAATAGGGCAAGGCCGTGTACTACACCAATCGGCATTTTTTCTGTACCGATTTTAAAGTTTTCCTTCGATCTTTGTGTTTGTGCTCCCCAAAGACTATCTTGCGGAACTTTTATTTCTCCCATAGAGTCATGCTCAATACGATAAGTCATTTTTCTTCTCTCCTTTTTTAAATCCATTCATAATTCTTTTCATCTAACATCTTTAAAAATTCATCTACTACTAACGGGTTAAATTGGGTTCCTCTACCATTCTTAATTTCTTGTATCGCTTCTTCGAATGTCATCGCACCTCTGTAAACACGATTCGTCGTCATTGCATCAAAAGCGTCAACTACCGCAACGATGCAAGCTTCTAAAGAAATTTCTCCCCCTATTAACCCATAAGGATATCCCTTTCCATCATACCTTTCATGATGCTCCTCTACAATAAAAGCGGCTTGACGCAATCGCTCAACTTCATGGTTACGCATCATATCTGCACCTAGTGTTGTATGCATTTTGATCATTTTCCATTCATCTTCTGTTAGCTTCCCGGCCTTATTTAATATTTCAATTGGAATCGCTAGTTTTCCTATGTCATGAAAATATGATCCAGGACTTATGACCTTAATACTTTCACCAGGTTTTATACGTTTCCACAGTTCAATCGAATAATCTCTTATTCTTGCACAATGATGATATGTATATCCATCTACCTCTTGTATTCTTCTGGCATCACGATGCAAAATTTCACGTTCGTTAAAATCTTCCTCAAAAAAAGGAGTTGTCATTTCTAATAAAATCTCTACTTCATCCTGTGCATAACAGGTTACAACAGAAGTTTCCATACTTGCATAGATGACGTCCCCAGCTTTTAAAATAATTTTTTCATCTTTCCATTTAACTTCTATCTCTCCATTAACAATGGTATAACGCTCTACATAATTGTTATATTCTTTTGAATAAAAATTAATCCAAGAAGTACTTTTTGGAAGCAATGTGTATAAAGAAAATGATATATTATTAGCGCTTCCGATATACGTAGTGATAGTTTTATCTGTCACAACTCTAGGTAAATAATCTTTAGTTTTGATATCTCGGACCTGCTCTTTAGTAAGTATCATTTGGCCTCCATGCGCTTTGACAGTTTTAAACTATTTTTTCTTCCATTATACCTTTACCTACGCGTTTACGTAATGTTAAATCTGATTATTCCGCCTATTTTTTAGGCAGTCTTATTTTGTTGAAATTTGACGAAATATTTATACTTATTATAACAATTAGTAAAAACTTTTACACTAGTGTTTATGAAATACACTATAAGAAAAGCACTAAACGACCCCTTCAAAAACAATTCCGATTTTCTATTGATAGCTCCCTAAGATTCAATTTCGGGAGCTATCACCTCTTAATATGTTTATAAAAAAAAGACCAACACGGTAGTGACCCCTTAAAGTTAGAGTTTTATTTATGCAGCTAATTGGCTGGCATGAGTTCGGTATTTTACCGGACTCATGCCGGCCAGTTTTTGTTTAATTCGATCGTTATTATAGTAATCGATATAC
>NZ_JBAWSY010000040.1:0-6096 GCF_037104765.1 Psychrobacillus mangrovi
CTCTGCTTTAGAACGTTACTTAGAAGTACACACTGTAATATAAATTGAAACGCCGTATACGAGAACCGTACGTACGGTGTTGTGAGAGGGGCGAAAATAAGTTAACTTATTCTCCCTCTACTCGATTTAACTGTATCCTGATGAAGGCAATTATTGTACTATCAAATTAATATTTAATAGGAAAAGATTGGAGTGCCAAAATGAGCGAAATAGGAAAGCTTCCCGAACCACCTTATTATGCGGTAATTTTTACTTCTCAGCGTACGGATGGTGACAGAGGTTATAGTAAAATGGCAGAAAAAATGGTTCAGTTAGCTTCTCACCAACAGGGATTTTTAGGTTTAGAGAGCGCCCGTGATTATGAATTAGGGATTACTATTTCTTATTGGGACTCTTTAGAATCAATAAAGGAATGGAAAGAAAATTCAGCGCATAAAGTTGCACAAGAAAAAGGAATGGAAGAATGGTATAAGGACTATTCTGTGAGGATTTCTAAAGTTGAAAAAGCTTACTCTTTTAAGAAAGTTTAGCTTGACCGTAATAGGGCATAATTACAAAAATTGGAGGGATTAAATGTCAGATGAAAATTCTACAAGTCGTTTAACAACATTCACAGAAGGAAAAGTTCTTGTAATGGAGCGTATTTTTAACGCACCACGTGATCTTGTGTTTAAAGCTTATTCAGAATCAGAGCTATTAGAGAGTTGGTGGGGACCAAAGGGATGGAAGACAAAAAATAGCCAATTTGAGTTTAAACCCGAAGGCATATGGCATTATTGCATGACATGCATTGATGAAAATCAAGGGGAATTTTATGGTCAAGAATCTTGGGGAAAGGCTATCTATCATGAGATTGTTGTTCCTGAGAAAATTGTTTACACAGATATGTTTGCAGATGAAAAAGGGAATGCAGTTGCAGGTATGCCTGAGCTACTAATTACAATGATTTTTACTGAAGATGGAGATAAGACAAAACTCATTGCGCGGTCGGAATTCGCCACTTTAGAAACTCTTCAGCAAGTACTAGACATGGGGGTAGTCCAAGGAACCTCTTCGCAATACGACCGACTTGAGGAACTCCTAGATCAAGGAGATTTTTAGGAAGGGTTCAATAAGAAATAAATAGGAAAAGAGCCATATTTAAAGATATGGCTCTCATATTGTAGTCAAAAGGAAGGTTGCTAATTGGCCACGTTCTTTATTTTGATTTTTTGTCATCAATTTATTCTTCCTAATTATATAGAAATAATAAGGTAGCATTTGTTGTTTGGAGAAGCGTCCGCTCGACTCCTGCGGGAAAGCGAGACAGACGAGACCCCCGCACGAAGCGTTTAGAGGAAGGAAGGCTAAGGGCGCCTCGTCCTGACGCGACGCCTTCATGACCAACATCGTGTTGGCCCGAAAGGCTCTGCGCTCGCCCGCGTAAAGCGAGCGGTAAGCTTCAGAAAATCTTATATAAATAAATTTGAGTTTGTCTTCAATCAGAGAGCCATATTTAAATACAAATATGACTCGCCATAATTGTTACTTTGATCTTTTACTTTCTATAGTAATTTGATTTAGTATAGCCAAACCAACTATTTCAGCCACATCCTGTAATTTTTCTTTGCTTATCTTATCAATTGTATCTTGTGGAGTATGGTACCATTCCTCTGTTGGGTTATGGATGAATAGAGCAGCAGGAATTCCAGCTTCTGCAAAAGATACATGATCACTACGCTCACCTTGGTTATAAGGAGTTGGTTCTCCATTTAACTTTTTGCTAGCTGCCTGCGAAAGATCTGTTACTAGATTAGGCTTACCGTCTACTGTTTGAAGAATTAATTCACCGGCATTTTTACTTCCTACCATATCTAAGTTAAAATTTGCAACGATTCGACTTTTTTCATCTTCCGATAGACTCTCAACGTAGTGAGAAGAACCAAGTAATCCTAATTCTTCAGCACCAAACGTAACAAAACGGATCTCTGTATTTGATGAAATATTTTTCAATACACGAGCAAGTTCGAGTGTCATCGCAGTCCCAGAAGCATCATCATTTGCACCTGGTGCGCCTAAAACCGAATCGTGATGTGCACCGATCACAATGATATTATTGTTTGATTTTGTTTGCATAGGTTTCTTTATAGCGATAACATTGCTTGAAGTTTTTTCATTGAAACTTGCTCCTTCAATGTCAAGCTTCCCTATCGTACCTGGATTTTTACTGATATGGCTTACTAAGTCATTACCTTCTGCTTTTGTTAATAAAACAGCTGGAGCACTAGTCTTATTTGTGTCCCCTAAACTTACATTAATTGCACCTGACTCATGGTTGTAAATGATGACACCAATAGCACCTTTAGCTGTAGCGTTTGATATTTTATCTGCAAATGTTATTTCTCCACGTTGGATGAGTGCAATTTTTCCAGTTAAGTTTAAACTTTGTAGTTCCTCCATTTTTCCAAGTCCAGCTGCAACAATTTCCCCAGAAACATTACCATTTACCGAATATTCGAATACAACGGGATGCAAACTTTGAGAAAAACCATCAATAGATAACGCAAAGCTTTGTGGCGGGGTATAGCTATTAAAAGTAAATGATTGCACTTCTGTCTTGTATCCGTAAGATTCAAATTCTTTTTTTATATAACCAACAGCCTTTTTCTCTTGCTCCGTGCCTGCAACTCGTGGACTTTCAGATAAGGTTTTTATATTGTTGTAAATATTCTCAGCATTAATTCCCCATAAAACTTGTGTTTCGAGTGCATTCATTTCTTCAAATTCAGTAGAAGCAAAGTGTGGACTGAACGCTACTATTGGCACAACTGTTGCAATACCAAGGATAATTGTTAGTATAATTTTATTGATAGAATATCTCATTTTATGCCTCCCAAATAGTTATTGATTTAGGATGAGCAAAAAAGAGCTATTTACTTGTTTAATTACATATATTTTTTTAAAAAGGTATTTGGACATTATCCATCAGCTAAGAACTAGGTATGAATTATTTAGATTTTACCTTACTCTGTGCTAGACTAATTACAATAAAAAAGAAGAAAAGAGGTTAATATGTTTAAAAAAATAATGAAGCAAATCAAACAACTTTCTCAAGGGAGTTGTGAGCGTAGACATTATCGTCGAGGCAGCAGCAGTGATCGAAGAAAAAGTTATTTTAAGCGAGGAAGCAGTAGTAGTAATTATAGACGAAATCCAATGAGTGGAAGTAACTACTACAAACGCAAAGGACGAAGCAGTAGTTAATTTATTTTTACATTTTATTGGCTAAAATTGCGGCTTGTAGATCCTTTAAAATGTCTTTAGTAGTTGAATAGGATACTTCAATTTGTAATAGTCTTTTTAGTAAATGAACCGTTTCCTTTTTTAAAGAAAGTTCTTCTGTCCAGGGAAGAGCTTTTTTCTTTTTTGTAGGATAGGTTGTATAGAGTAAATATAAGAGTATTTCACCTAAATCATAGTAATCCTGTTCTTTCATTTCGCCACTTGAATCATTCTGCTTGGACAAACCAAAGTCGATTAAAAGAAGTTGGTTGTTGTTTACAATAATGTTTGGGATTCGCAAGTCCCCATGATAGATGTTTTTGCTATGTATATCGTCAATTAAAACAAGGAGATCAACTAGAAGAATTAAAGACTGTTCTTCATTAAAAGTAACCTTTTTATAAAAAATTAGATCTTCCAAATTGTCTCCCTCAATATAGTTCATGACATAGAATAGTAGCTCATCATGTGTAAAAGTTTCATAAAACTTTGGCATGTTTTCATGGTTTAGTTTTTGCAAAATGGAGATCTCATTTTCGAATAGCTTAATCTCTTTTTTAGTGCGATGTTTACTTCGTCGTAGCTGTTTAATCACTTTGTAATTGTTCGTTTTTAAATCTTTACAACGATATAGAATGCCATAGCTTCCTTTTCCAATGACATCTAAAACCTCATAACGATGGTTCAAGATTGTACTTTCTTTTATCGGTGTATCTACAAAAAACTGATATGCTTTTCGAATAGAACGTAAAATAGAAATAAAATTCACCTCATTTGTGTTGCAATCTTTTATATAAAACCTTACTGATATAATAAATTATGTACATTAAGTTATGAGAAGTATAGTGATATGTTTAAGTAATGGCAGGTAGGAGTATGGAAGTAATTAAGATGACATTCTAGCGTATTTACTTTTATGTTTTGTTTTAATTGGTTAATTGGATTTATTTTACAAATACCTTTTACTTTAGGCTATATTAATGGCTAAATTCATTGTCAGATAGGGAGATCTGAACGAAGTATAATAAATTTCAAAATGTAGAAACTAAAGGTACTATTGTTTAAAAGGGAAGGAAGCTAGAGATACTTGCGTTCGGCGCAAGTAGCCAAAAAGAAAGTAATAAACGAAGATAATAAGTCACATAGAAGGAAGAGGAGAACCGATGACAAAGAAAAACGAATCAAATCAAGCAGGATGGAACTTCGATAACAGTTATTCCCGTCTGCCAAATACATTCTTTACTAGTCTAGACCTAAACCCAGTACGCTCACCAAAACTATCTGTTCTTAATAATCCATTGGCTACATCTTTGGGGTTAAATATCCAAGTATTAGAAAGCGAGGATGGTATAGAAGAACTGGGTGGAAATCAAGTTCCAGAAGGTGCTTTCCCTCTTGCACAGGCTTACGCTGGGCATCAATTCGGACATTTTAACATGCTAGGAGACGGCCGTGCTCTTTTACTTGGAGAACAAATCACTCCCCAAGGAGAGCGGTTTGATATTCAACTCAAAGGTTCTGGTAGAACTCCTTATTCCCGTGGAGGAGATGGTCGAGCAGCGCTTGGACCAATGCTTCGAGAATACATAATTAGCGAAGCAATGCATTCACTTGGTATTGCTACTACACGCACTTTAGCTGTGGTAACGACAGGTGAACCTGTATTTCGTGAAACTAAGCTACCTGGTGCAATTATGACACGTGTTGCTGCAAGTCATATACGTGTCGGTACCTTTCAATATGCAGCAAGATTTGGCACTTATGAGGAGCTCCAAGCACTGGCAGATTACACGCTGGAACGACATTATCCAGAAGTGGATGCTGCGCCAAATCGTTATATTTTCCTACTTCAAGAAGTGATCAAACGTCAGGCATCTCTAATTTCGAAATGGCAACTGGTAGGCTTTATTCATGGGGTGATGAACACCGATAATATGGCGATTAGTGGTGAAACCATTGATTATGGACCTTGTGCATTTATGGATGTCTACGATCTTGCCACGGTATTCAGTTCTATCGATGTTAACGGTCGCTATGCGTATGGAAATCAGCCCAATATTGCTGGGTGGAATCTAGCTCGATTTGCTGAAAGCATATTGCCATTGCTTCACGAAGATGAGGAAGAGGCAATTAAACTTGCTCAGAATGCGGTAGAAGATTTTCCTAAGTTGTATTTTTCTAATTGGTTAGCTGGAATGAGAAAGAAACTAGGAATATTTAATGAAGAGGAGCAGGATAAAGTATTAATTGAAGAACTTCTCCTTATGATGCAGAAATATCAAGCGGACTATACCAATACCTTCCGAGCGTTAACTTTCGATACGATGAAAGATGTAGAATTGTTTGGTAAGCCAGAATTTGCTCAGTGGCATGAGCAATGGAAGACGCGACTAAGCAGACAGCAAGAATCGAATGCCGATTCACAGGCGTTGATGCGTAACAGCAATCCTGCTGTCATCCCGCGCAACCACCAAGTAGAAGAGGCACTTGATGCGGCAGTGAATCAAGGAGACTATAGCGTGATGGAGCGTCTACTTGAAGTACTATCAAGTCCATACGCACACACTCCTGAACAGGAAGAATACACTATATTGCCTGACCAACCAAATAGTTCATACCAAACCTTTTGTGGGACATAAGATATAAAATAGATTCAAACGAGTAAGCGAGAGAAAATTTCTCTCGTTTTTTTATGTGTGCCAGGCATGGCAACTATCTAGGTGGTGAAAGTCCACTGTGGGGGTACACATCGACCAACCACTAAGGAAGCGCAAGGTACTTATCGTGAGGTAAGGGCTAGAGGAAGCGTGGAATAAAATCTTGGCTCGACGAACA
>NZ_JBAWSY010000041.1:0-4715 GCF_037104765.1 Psychrobacillus mangrovi
TTAGTTGTCGGGATCAAGTCCCACGAGCAGTTCCGTTCTACCCCGGTACTATCAATCTATAAATTGAATAAAAAATAGTCAACCAGATTTTCTCTGGCTGACCTTATAATACGAACGCAGCAGTTTAATTGAATTAAATAGTAGGGAAAAGCGGATGAAAAAATGAAAATAAAATGGCATAGTCTTAAGAAGGTACAGGAGTACTAGGGGGTGTTGATTCATATGGATCAACGCCTCTTTTTATTAAACTTATTGAACAAAAGGGACAGGGTAGTTGAAGCAGCATTTATACATTGGAAGAATAAGTACAGAATTAAAGGTATTTCAATTCTGAATAGCTTTTGATAATGACATTGTGTATTGCTCTTTATTTTTTTTTTGGTAATTTTATCTTTTTAATTAGAAAAAATGGTAGTATGCTAATACTAAAGTTATTTTTAATTTGAATATTCACAATGATGACTTTAGAATCAAAAAGTTAGGAGTATATCCATGATGAAGCATGTTAATAATGATATTTTTTACCGTTCCCTGTTTGAACATAACCCAGATATAGCCCTTTATTTAGATAGAGAAAGTGTTATTGCTAAAGCAAATCAAAATTTGTCTAAAGTGATGGGTTACTCAGTTGAGGAAGTTTCTGTTACACCACTTATTAAGTATTTACCAAAGTCTGATCAGGATTATTATCAGACTTTGTTTTTAAAAGCCTTTAGTGGAGAACCAAAAAGTATGGAAACCTTCTTTAAACATAACAACGGTAAAAGTATACCGATTAATCTAGTACTGATTCCTGCGATTATTGAAGGTAAAGTCACTGGTGTTTTCGTTATTATAAAAGATAAATCTGAAACTCAAAAAATTGAAAATAGTTTACTGGAGTCGGAAGCAAAATTTAGAGGGATAGTGGAAGAAGCTTTGGTAGGTGTTTATATCTTAAAGGATAATCAGCTCTTATATGGTAACCCATACTATCATCAACTAATTGGAACTAAGTACCCTGACTCCAATTTCAATATTATTAATTATGTTCATCCTGAAGATAGAAAAGAAATTCTATCTAACTTTGATTCGTTAAAAGATGGTAAAGAAGGAATAACACATTATGCTCGTGCAATTCGTGAAGATGGGTCGGAGATAAGGGTCGAAGCTCGTTCCAAATTAATTTATATAGACAATGACCCCATAATTATGGGTACAGTCATAGATATTACAGAGAGAGAAAAATCTTGGGAGCAGATAAATTATCTTGCCTATTATGACCAATTGACAGGTTTACCAAATCGAAAGTCTTTTGAAGAGACTTTGGAAAAAGAATTAGTAATTGCTAAAACGTTAGATCAGAAGATGTCAATTATGTATCTTGACTTGGATCGATTTAAATATACAAATGATACACTTGGTCACCGTGTTGGGGATAAATTATTGAAGGCTATTTCTAAACGCCTTCAGATAGTACTTGGAGATGAACACCAACTGTTTAGGACAAGTGGTGACGAGTTTGCAATCATTTCTCCTGATTGTAAAAATATCAACATGATAATTGACGTAGCAAATCAAATTATTAGTTCGATGGAAGAACAATTTGTCATTGCTCAATTTAGACTTTTTATGACTACAAGCATTGGCATTAGTCTTTACCCGACTGATGGTGAGGATACAATTTCCCTCATGAAAAATGCAGATACAGCACTACATATCGCAAAAGGGGAAGGGAAAAATACATTTAAAGTATATTCTTCTACAATGGATATTCGGACATTTAGGGCTTTTAAGTTAGGTTCTGACATTCGTTTAGCACTTGAAGAGGATCAATTAGAGTATTACTTTCAGCCAAAGGTAAGCACAAAGAATAATAAAATAATAGGGGCTGAAGCGTTAATTAGATGGAATCATCCAGAATGGGGGATACTATCTCCGAATGAATTTCTTCCGATTATTGAAGAACATGGGTTATTAGCTGAGGTGGGTATTAAAATGAATTGGAAGGTAGCTAAGCAAATCAAAGCTTGGCAAGAAATGGGCTTACCACAAATACCTATTTCGGTGAATTTATCAGCAAAACGATTTTTGGATATAAACCTCGTAAGTAACTTTCAGGAGATTTTAGTCGACACGAAACTCGATCCTGAGTTTTTCGAAATAGAAATTACCGAGACTTCTATGTTAGAAAATGAGAAAATTGTGTTGACGACATTAAATGATCTCATTAGAACGGGAATATCTATTTCCTTAGATGACTTTGGTACAGGATACTCTTCACTTTCTTATCTAACCAAGTTTAATAAATATATCAATACTTTGAAAATCGATCGTTCTTTTATAACCCATTTAAGTCTTGATGAAGAGAATGAATCGAACTTAATCACTCAAACCATGATTAATCTTGCAGAAAGCTTGAAGATGAACGTTGTAGCGGAAGGAGTCGAAACTTATGAACAATATCATCTTTTAGAGCAAATGGGATGTAATATTGTTCAGGGATATTTATTTTCAAAGCCTCTACCAGCTACTGAATTTGAAGAATTATTAAAGATTGGGACAATTGATTTACCTAATGTACCTAAATTAGATAATCGAACATTAGAGGAAAATAGAAAGTTTTTCAGAGTCCCTCTTCATTTCCCACTGAGTGGTTCAATGACTCTTACAAGAATCAATGGTCGTACAGTGGATGTAGGAAAAACGGTAATATTAATTGAGGATATTGGAATTGGTGGGCTTCGCTTTTTAACAGATTTAAAACTTACAGTAAATCCTAATATAATTTTTGAATTTGAGACTTATTTATTTGGAGAGACTATTAAACTACTCGGCTCTATTGTCTGGATGAATGAAGTAAAACCCTATATTTATCAATATGGCTTAGAATATGCCATTGATGAAAGTGAACGTGCTGAAATTACCCCAATTTTAAATAAGCTTGTTATAAAGCTTCGAAAAGCCCCTTTAGTCCCTGACTGTAGTTTTGTAACTGAAGATCGTTATACTTTTATAAAAAAGTTACGCAATTAATGTTAGTATTACCCATAGCCTTGAACTAAGGTTTCTTTCGGTGGGAGTTTTAGAAAAAAATTAGCTTACTAAGAAATACTAAAGAGGTAAGAAGTAAGCAATTTCCCTCCTTAACATTGCTATTATCTTAAGTTCTATTGTACTATTCTTTCAACTATTATTTTGAGATACATCTTCAACTAAACCAGCTAATAGAATGTCAAGAAAAACATTTTAAATCGAAAACCGGTTCATGCTATACTAAAAATGTGCAACTCAAATAACCCTCCGAATTTCATTTGGAAGGTTTTTGTTGTATTTGAAAATACTGTTACTAAATAGTTTCTTGGAACGGTGTTTTCGTTTTTAACATGGCATAAATCCAGTGTAAAAGCTTATTAGCACAAGCGATAATAGCTACTTTATACGGTTTACCTTCTTCGCGTTTTAAATCATAGAAGGCTCGTAATCTCTTATTTCGTGCAATTGTTTCTTCGGTTGTCTTCTTTTTACGACTATCACGAATGGAACACCGAACGGCAGTATAAAGCGTATGGCGTAGCCTAGCTGAGCCACGCTTGGTAATGTGATTTTTCGTGCCTTTAAAGCGACCTGATTCAAACACACTGGGATCAAGTCCTGCAAAAGCTACTAACTTTTTGGGATGATTAAACCGGTCAATTTCCCCGATTTCGGAAATAATCGTGGCTGCGATTTTTTCACCTACACCGGGAATTGATTGGAGTAATTCATATTCTTCAAGTTGTGCCGCTAACTGATTAATCTCACGCTCTAACGTAGAAAGTTGTTGGTGGTACACTTGAAGTAAATCAATATACATATTCAGACTAACCAACAGACTTTGATAAAGTGTTGACTGAAATGGATTACGTTTTGCAGCTGCGATTAATTTCACAGCTCTTTCATACGCCCATCTAGTCGAACGTGCTTTGCAATGCTGATTAATAAATTGTGCAATTTCTTCTACACCTGCGTCTTTGACTGCTTCAGAAGTAGGGTAAGACTGTAAAGTCTTTAATGAAATCTCAGCGTATAAATCACCAAAAACTCCTTTATACTCTGGGAATACTTGATCTAATATCGCTTGAAACTGAAGCTTTGTTTGAACCATGATTCCCGTCATATTTTCTTGTTGCCTTGTCAATTGCCGAAGGTTTAAAAGCTGAATACCACGCTTTTTCTGAGGCTCTAAATCCTCTTTGTAATATAGTTCACCTAAGTGATAGGCATCAATGGCATCTGTTTTCGTTTTCCGTAAGTTAGAGCTTTTGGCTCGGTAAGATACCAACGGGTTAACGATAATCACAATATACTCTCTTGCTTCTAAAAACTGAACAACCGGGGCATGATAGTGGCCCGTTGATTCCAAGACGACAGGTGGTTTCATCTCTGTTTGACGCTCTAAATCTAGTAAATAAGAGTGTAACTCTTCTAATCCCTCTACTGTATGTTCTACTTTTACACTGTTTTTATAAGGCATTTTTTTGTCCAAGAACATTTGAATCTGACTTTCACCTTTTGCGACATCCAGACCAACAACTGGATTCATATATTATCTCCTCCTTATGTAGTGGATTGACCGGTAACCTCTATCTACCTTGTTATTCATATCTTCGCTTGTTATACGAGATCATCATGTCCCAACCAGCCTAATCATGTGTTAACAAGTAGAGGGCGAACTGTTTAGTTGTCGGGATCAA
>NZ_JBAWSY010000042.1:0-2939 GCF_037104765.1 Psychrobacillus mangrovi
AAATTCATATTTGGTTAAGTCCTCGATCGATTAGTATTCGTCAGCTGCACGTGTCGCCACGCTTCCACCCCGAACCTATCTACCTCATCGTCTTTGAGGGATCTTACTTACTTGCGTAATGGGAAATCTCATCTTGAGGGGGGCTTCGTGCTTAGATGCTTTCAGCACTTATCCCGTCCACACATAGCTACCCAGCGATGCTCTTGGCAGAACAACTGGTACACCAGCGGTGTGTCCATCCCGGTCCTCTCGTACTAAGGACAGCTCCTCTCAAATTTCCTACGCCCACGACGGATAGGGACCGAACTGTCTCACGACGTTCTGAACCCAGCTCGCGTACCGCTTTAATGGGCGAACAGCCCAACCCTTGGGACCGACTACAGCCCCAGGATGCGATGAGCCGACATCGAGGTGCCAAACCTCCCCGTCGATGTGGACTCTTGGGGGAGATAAGCCTGTTATCCCCGGGGTAGCTTTTATCCGTTGAGCGATGGCCCTTCCATGCGGAACCACCGGATCACTAAGCCCGTCTTTCGACCCTGCTCGACTTGTAGGTCTCGCAGTCAAGCTCCCTTCTGCCTTTACACTCTTCGAATGATTTCCAACCATTCTGAGGGAACCTTTGGGCGCCTCCGTTACACTTTAGGAGGCGACCGCCCCAGTCAAACTGCCCGCCTGACACTGTCTCCTACCCGGGTTACGGGTATGGGTTAGAATTTCAATACAACCAGGGTAGTATCCCACCGACGCCTCCTCCGAAGCTGGCGCTCCGGGCTCTAAGGCTCCTACCTATCCTGTACAAGTTGCACCAAAATTCAATATCAAGCTACAGTAAAGCTCCACGGGGTCTTTCCGTCCTGTCGCGGGTAACCTGCATCTTCACAGGTACTATAATTTCACCGAGTCTCTCGTTGAGACAGTGCCCAGATCGTTACGCCTTTCGTGCGGGTCGGAACTTACCCGACAAGGAATTTCGCTACCTTAGGACCGTTATAGTTACGGCCGCCGTTTACTGGGGCTTCAATTCGCACCTTCGCTTGCGCTAAGCACTCCTCTTAACCTTCCAGCACCGGGCAGGCGTCAGCCCCTATACTTCACCTTACGGTTTTGCAGAGACCTGTGTTTTTGCTAAACAGTCGCCTGGGCCTATTCACTGCGGCTCTTCTGGGCTATTCACCCAAAAGAGCACCCCTTCTCCCGAAGTTACGGGGTCATTTTGCCGAGTTCCTTAACGAGAGTTCTCTCGCTCACCTTAGGATTCTCTCCTCGACTACCTGTGTCGGTTTGCGGTACGGGCACCTCCCGCCTCGTTAGAGGCTTTTCTTGGCAGTGTGAAATCAGGAACTCCGGACATTCGTCCTCGCCATCACAGCTCAATGTTATAGAGTGCGGATTTGCCTACACTCACACCTCACTGCTTGGACGTGCATAACCAACAGCACGCTTACCCTATCCTACTGCGTCCCCCCATCACTCAAACGGCGGGGTGGTGGTACAGGAATATCAACCTGTTGTCCATCGTCTACGCCTATCGGCCTCGACTTAGGTCCCGACTAACCCTGAGCGGACGAGCCTTCCTCAGGAAACCTTAGTCATACGGTGGATGGGATTCTCACCCATCTTTCGCTACTCATACCGGCATTCTCACTTCTAAGCGCTCCACCAGTCCTTACGGTCTGACTTCAACGCCCTTAGAACGCTCTCCTACCACTGATACCATAGGTATCAATCCACAGCTTCGGTGATTTGTTTAGCCCCGATACATTTTCGGCGCAGCGTCACTCGACCAGTGAGCTATTACGCACTCTTTAAATGATGGCTGCTTCTAAGCCAACATCCTGGTTGTCTAAGCAACGCCACATCCTTTTCCACTTAACAAATACTTGGGGACCTTAGCTGGTGGTCTGGGCTGTTTCCCTCTTGACTACGGATCTTATCACTCGCAGTCTGACTCCCAAACATAAATCATTGGCATTCGGAGTTTGTCTGAATTCGGTAACCCGGGATGGGCCCCTAGTCCAAACAGTGCTCTACCTCCAAGATTCTAACGTTTGAGGCTAGCCCTAAAGCTATTTCGGAGAGAACCAGCTATCTCCAGGTTCGATTGGAATTTCTCCGCTACCCACACCTCATCCCCGCACTTTTCAACGTGCGTGGGTTCGGACCTCCAGTAAGTGTTACCTTACCTTCATCCTGGACATGGGTAGATCACCTGGTTTCGGGTCTACGACCACATACTCATTCGCCCTATTCAGACTCGCTTTCGCTGCGGCTCCGTCTCCTCGACTTAACCTTGCATGTAATCGTAACTCGCCGGTTCATTCTACAAAAGGCACGCCATCACCCATTAACGGGCTCTGACTATTTGTAGGCACACGGTTTCAGGGTCTATTTCACTCCCCTTCCGGGGTGCTTTTCACCTTTCCCTCACGGTACTGGTTCACTATCGGTCACTAGGGAGTATTTAGCCTTGGGAGATGGTCCTCCCGGATTCCGACGGAATTTCACGTGTTCCGCCGTACTCAGGATCCACTCAAGAGAGAACGAGCTTTTGACTACGGGGCTTTTACCCTATCCTGCGGACCTTTCCAGATCGCTTCGTCTAACTCGTTCCTTTGTAACTCTATGTTGAGTGTCCTACAACCCCAAGAGGCAAGCCTCTTGGTTTGGGCTCTTCCCGTTTCGCTCGCCGCTACTCAGGGAATCGATTTTTCTTTCTCTTCCTCCAGGTACTTAGATGTTTCAGTTCCCTGGGTGTGCCACAGATGCGCTATGTATTCACGCAAATGTACTGCTCCATTACGAACAGTGGGTTTCCCCATTCGGAAATCTCCGGATCAAAGCTCACTTACAGCTCCCCGGAGCATATCGGTGTTAGTGCCGTCCTTCTTCGGCTCCTAGTGCCAAGGCATTCACCGTGCGCCCTTATTAACTTAACC
>NZ_JBAWSY010000043.1:0-1844 GCF_037104765.1 Psychrobacillus mangrovi
AATCGAGTAGAGGGAGAATAAGTTAACTTATTTTCGCCCCTCTCACAACACCGTACGTACGGTTCTCGTATACGGCGTTTCAATTTATATTACAGTGTGTACTTCTAAGTAACGTTCTAAAGCAGAGGGTATTCCCCTCTGCTTTAATCTTTTATTTGAAATTGCTCTTTGAACAACTTTTGATAATCCGATATACCGATAACCTTTCCTACAGAATGTTAAGCCTTTGGCTTCTTCTTCAGGTATCCCTAGTTGAATTAACGACTTTATTTGTTTTCTCGGTACCTTCCATTGTTTCCAGATGATTACCCTTATTCTTGAGCGTAATTTCTTATCAATTTGACCCATTGCCGTTTTCATATTTGCGATTCTAAAGTAGTTCACCCATCCAAATATGACTTGTTTTAGTTTTAATATTCGATAATCTAACGGTATGCTCCAGTTTCGCTTTGTTAGTTGTCGAAGTTTCCTTTTAAATTTCTGTACTGACATTGGATGAGGTCTCACTTGGTATTTCTTGTTATTTGAATCGTAGTAATATCCAAATCCCAAGAATTTCAAGTCTTTTGGGCGAGCGATTTTACTCTTTTCTACATTGACTATCAATCCCAGTTTCTTTTCTATGAATCTCACGATTGATTCCATCACTCTATCCGCTGCTTTCTCACTCTTCACGAAGATAAGCGCGTCATCAGCGTATCTCACAAATTGGAGTCCTCTACTTTCTAGTTCCTTATCCATTTCGTTCAACATAATGTTACTCAACAGTGGGCTGAGGTTTCCTCCTTGCGGAGTTCCAACTGGTGTTTCTTTATATTTCCCATTTACCATAACTCCACTGATTAAGTATTTCCTTATTAGAGAAATGACATCTCCATCATCTATGGTATTAGATATGATTCGCATAAGTTTGTCGTGATGGACTGTATCGAAAAATCTTTCTAGGTCAATGTCCACTATCCAATCGTATCCGTCATTCAGAAATTCTAAGCTTTTTATAATTGCCATCTCACAACTTCTCTTCGGTCTAAAGCCGTAACTGTATTCACTGAACTGTTTTTCAAATATCGGACTGAGTACTTGATGGATAGCTTGTTGAACCACTCTATCCACTACTGTTGGTATTCCCAATTTGCGCATCTTTCCATTTTCTTTTGGGATTTCCACTCGTAAGGCAGCTTGTGGTTGGTATTTTCTTGTTCTGATGCGCTGACGTAGCTCATCCTTATTCTCTTTCAGATATTGTTTCAATTCATCAACCGATATTCCATCGATCCCACTTGCGCCTTTATTTCTATAAACACGTAAGTAGGCCTCATTCATATTTTGATTACTTAAAATCTTTTCTAAAAGTTTCACACTCGTTTCTCCTTTCCTCTCACGTAGTAAATGATATCTCCATTTTGGTTATCCTTTGAGATACGCTCATACTTTCACCATTAATACATTCGGAGTTCGTCACTTACGCATTCGTGGCGTTGAAACACTATAAATTGTTCAGCCCTTCATGACCTTAGGTCATTACTATGGCTTCTGCTGACTTCTTGCGACTAATCTTTTTCAACTGTACTTGTGTACATCCGCAAGACCTCCCAGGGTAAGACGACTACCTTTCCTCTTTTACTCGCCTGATTTACCCTACAAAGTTACGCACATCTTTTGGACTTTGACTTGTTATGGAGCCTTATCCCTTTGTAGAGCCTTGGTATCAGATTTCTGTTCGTCGAGCCAAGATTTTATTCCACGCTTCCTCTAGCCCTTACCTCACGATAAGTACCTTGCGCTTCCTTAGTGGTTGGTCGATGTGTACCCCCACAGTGGACTTTCACCACCTAGATAGTTGC
>NZ_JBAWSY010000044.1:0-1632 GCF_037104765.1 Psychrobacillus mangrovi
AGGCGGACGCTTTCTTACCTCCAGTCAAGTCTTTTTTTAGGCTTGATTATTAAATTATTGGTTTGATTTGGGAGGGGTACCACTCCCAAATCAAATTTATGCATGCCGAAAAGCCCTAACGAAATTTCTTTTTTTGCCAGGGTAAATGTGCTATAGTGAGACTATCGATTACGAACAGGTGGATGCTGTCTCGTAATCATATGTTAGATCGTGTTGGATAAGATGAAATGCTACTTTCAGGAACTTATTCACACACGCGATGCTCGCAACCTTATGAGGTTTTCTCTGAGGTTGCGTTTTTAGTTTGTCGTAATAATCGACTATATGGTTCTTTTTCTTTTTCCTCCATGTAATCATCGTTTGAACCATAAAGTATAAAATTTTTCGGAGATTTTTATTTCCTCGTTTATTGATTTTATCTTTATAGTGAATAGTACCTGATTGGTAACGCATCAAATCGATTCCCACATAAGCATTCAACTGCTTATTGTTTTGAAAGCGGCGGATATCGCCAAGTTCCCCAATAATTCTAACAGCTGTTAGTTCACCGATACCCGGAAAGGACACCAATATTTGATATTCTTTGCGTCCTGCCGAAAGCTCTATCATTTGTTTGACTAATCGCTTTTTCTTTTCCTTTAATTCTGCGATGCGTGTGGCATAATCTTTTACTTGTTCGCATCGTACATCTCTTCTAGAAATCGCAGGATAAGAATTATTTGCCGCTTCTAACATAGCTAAACTTTTTTCTTCCGCTTGTTTTAAAGAGATATTTTTACATGTACTGGCTTTTATTCGATTACGTAGAATTGTTTTAGAACAAGCTAGCACCTCTTCGGGATGGGGATAGTCTTGTACGATATTTAAAAAAAGGGAAGAGTTCGTCGAAAAAAGGCCCTCTAGTTCAGGGAAACTTAATTGTAAAATAGCGTGCATACGATTAAATATATGATTAATCTCTGTATCTACTTCATTATAATAGCGCGTGAGAGCACGCATTTGATCAAAATAATCATCTGGAAGATGAGTCTTTCTCCGATCCTCTTTGAAATGGGTTTTGGCTAATTCATGAGCATCGCTCTTATCTGTTTTTTGTCTACGCATCTTAGCCATTTGAGTCTTGGCTTCCAATGGATTGACACAACAATATCCATAGGAGTGATCTTGTAAAAACTTTTCAAGACCTTTGGAATAAACCCCAGTTGCTTCAAAAACGATTTCGGGTCCTTGTCCATCTTGAGAGATTAAATTTTGGAGTGTCTCATGCAGTTTTTCAAAAGAAGGACGATTATGCAGAATTTCTCCTTCAAAATCACACTGTTGATACTGGTTATAAATCACCATGGTGCTTTTTCCCTTACTGACATCAAATGCCACTACATGTTTCATTTTATATCTCCTCCTTTTGCCAATCATAGAAGTCTTCACAGTGCCCTAACAATTCCCTTTTCTTACACGATCTCAAGGACCCAACATACTAAACTGATTCTAATAGGGGTGTGAAGTTAGCCGGTTTCCGATACGGATTCTAAGATCCCAGCGTCCGCTCGACTTTCCCTCACTTCTACTATATAAAAATAGTAGCACAAACCATGGCCTTGGTTTGTACTACTAATGTTAGTATGTTTCCGC
>NZ_JBAWSY010000045.1:0-1615 GCF_037104765.1 Psychrobacillus mangrovi
AACTACCATGAAAATAAACTTCTGTAATTTCGGAAAAAAGGCAATACTTAATAAGACGCAGCTCATTCGTTTAAAAAAAAGAGAGCGCCTAATTCATTGAACTATTGTAGGTAGATGGACTGGATTAAGATGCTTCAGGTTCTTGTAACGTAACAGTGTATCCTAAACTCTCAAGTCTCCGTAAGGAATGTCGAACAATTGACTGTTGTTTCTTTTTATCAAAGTAGTCTTCGCCTAAGTCTACATACATTTCTTTTCGAGTTAAGAGATAATAGGAGATGCGTAACATGGCATGAGCTACTACAATTCCTGCCCGTTTTTTGCCTTTTCGTGCTGCTGTACGCCTATATAGTGCGCCGAGATAGTTTTTAGATCCTCTTACAGAATGAGCTGCTTCTGTTAATGCTGATCTTAAATATTTGTTTCCTTTTTTGGTTTTAGCTGATTTTCTTTTTCCAGCACTTTCATTATGACCTGGAACTAATCCTGCCCAAGAACACATATGGGCTGCACTAGGAAATTGCTTTTTCACATCAGTACCAATTTCAGATAATATTTGTTCCGCCATTCTTGTAGCTATTCCAGGAATAGAATCTAGTCGGTCAATATCATCTTGATGTGTGCTTACTCTTTCGGCTACTTCTTGGTCTAACATCTCGATTTGCTCAGTTAAAAAGTCTATATGTTTTAAAATAGTCTTTAACATTAAGCGTTGATGAGAATTAATATATCCCCTTAGGGCTAGCTCCAGTTCTTCTTTTTTCTTTTTCATAGTACGTCGAGCGAAGTTTGATAGAATTTCAGGATCTTCTTCGCCGTTGGCGATAGCGTTAAGCATATCTCGTGAAGAAACACCCATGACATCTGAAACAACAGAACCAAGTTTGATATTTGCACCCTCTAATACTTTTTGTATACGATTATGTTGCCTAGCGCGTTCTTCAATAATACTTCGACGGTATCGAACTAGTTCTCGCAGTTCCCGTTGATTTCTGTCTGGAATATAACTAGCTTTTAAAAGCCCATGACTAAGGAGTTTAGCAATCCATTCTGCGTCCTTCACATCTGTTTTACGTCCTGGGACCGCCTTCATGTGTTGGGCATTCACAACTAGAAACTCAATATCTTCAGCTTCTAATAAATTCACAATAGGTTTCCAGTAAACACTTGTACTTTCCATGGCAACATGTGTACAGTTATTCTCTTTAATCCAGTCTATCAACTGTATTAAAAAGATAGTTTTAGTTGAAAACGTTTTAATCTCCTTTCCTTCTGGTGTGATAATGCAAGCGGTTATATTGTCCTTATGAACATCCATACCACATGCTCTTTCAATGACTACATCCATTGAAAAACATCCTTTCTACGGCTCTAATTATTATTGGAGGCTGGTGCAACAATCAGAATAGGATTAATCTACCATGTGTGCTTCCCGTAAGGGAGCGACAGTCAGTGGTGCACCGTGGTCGTTGGAGTCAGACTAACGGATGGGCTCTAACGCACCATAGTTCATCGACCTTCCTCTCCCAGCCGTAGAATCAGTATGTACGGTTTTTCCCCATTTTCATTCTCTGTGGTGAAGCGCTGATTTTGCGCTTCATGGATGGCTAACGGG
>NZ_JBAWSY010000046.1:0-1472 GCF_037104765.1 Psychrobacillus mangrovi
GGTAGTGACCCCTTAAAGTTAGAGTTTTATTTATGCAGCTAATTGGCTGGCATGAGTTCGGTATTTTACCGGACTCATGCCGGCCAGTTTTTGTTTAATTCGATCGTTATTATAGTAATCGATATACTTCTCAATTTTCTTCTGTAACGCTTCGTAGGACATCAATTCTTCCCCGTAATACATTTCTTGTTTGAGTAAGCCAAAAAAGTTCTCGATTGCCGCATTGTCCGCACATGTTGCTTTACGAGACATGCTTTGGAAAATCTTGTTTTGCTTTAATGTTTTCACCCACGAATTATGTTGGTAGTGCCAGCCTTGATCCGAATGAATGGTTGTACGATATTCTGCACGTTCATGAATGATTGGGAGCGCTTGTTTCAGTGAATCAATCACAAATTCCAGTGTAGGGCGTTTAGACATACTGAAACCGAGTATTTCACCGTTATATAGATCCATAATCGGGCTTAAATATAGTTTCTCATTATTTGTGCACTTGAATTCTGTTACATCAGTCACAAGTTTTTGTAAGGCGTACGGTGTGTTGAAACGGCGGTTTAAACGATTCTTCGCTACTTTGCCAACAGTCCCTTTATACGATTTATAGCGAGATTTGCGTACGAATTTTACACACTTTAAATTCAATTCATTCATGATTCGCTGTACTTTTTTATGATTGATTTTATGTCCTTGTGCTTTTAATTCCGCATGAATTCGACGATAGCCATATCGACCTTCATGCTGCTCAAATGTCTCTAAAATCAACAATTTCCAAGCTTGATCTGGATCTTCCTGCTTCATTTGCTTGATATGATAATGATAAGTTGCTTCCGGAATATCAACTTGTTTAAAAATGTCTTTTAATCGGAATCCTTCTTCTTTAAGTTCAAAAGCGATCGCTGCTTGTGCTTTTCGAGGAAGGCATCCGGGTTCTCTCGAAAAGCCTTCAACTTTTTTAAATACGCAACCTCCAGACGAAGCAGTTCATTTTCACGTTCTAACTGTTCCTCACGAGACATTGTTTTTTCTACTTTAATCGCTGTATCTTTTGTTTTTTTAGACATAGATGGCCTTCCCTTCGCATGTTTCAGGCCCTCTATTCCTTCTTTTAAAAACTTACTGCACCAAGTCGCGATTAAACTAGGATGATTCATGTTAAATCGGATCGCTGTATCTTGGTAAGAAGCACCTGTTTGTTTCATAAAGTTTAATACATCTAATTTGAATTGAACAGGATATTCTTCATGCTTTGTTTTCCGTTGTAAGCCTTCTTCTCCAAAAGCTTTATAAGCCCTAACCCAATGTTTGATTGGCGTTGAAGATGGAATACCATGTTTTTGTGCTAATAATAAGTATCCCAGGTGTCCTTTTAAATACTCTTGAACAATCTTTAATTTAAAACCTTGGCTATATTTCGCCATATAAAAACACCCCAAAGGTTAGATTTATTACTCTAACTTTTGGGGCGCAGCACC
>NZ_JBAWSY010000048.1:0-1347 GCF_037104765.1 Psychrobacillus mangrovi
TAGAGTTAGCATAAAAAGTGGACATGTTAAAACACGACCCTCATACTAAAAGTAAATTAAGGGAGCGTGTGTAGGATGGCTGTATTATCAAGAGAAATGCGAGAATATCTAGTAAAATTAGTTGTAGAAGACGGAAGAAAAGCTTCCGAATTGGCATATGAGTATGGAGTAAAACCAGAAAGAATACGTGATTGGGTTAGAGTTTACAAACAGAAACAAGCCCTATTGAGTGACGGTGAGCTAAGCTCTTCTATGGAATTAAAAAGGCGGATAGCCGAATTGGAGAAGAATGAAAAAGAGCTGAAGGAGGAAAATGAAATATTAAAAAAGGCCATGCATGTCTTCGCCAAAAACCACACGTGATATTTTCATTCATGGAGAAATACCAACATGAATTTCGCGTGGTGAAGATGTGTGAAGTTTTAGAGGTATCTTCGAGTGGTTATTACAAATGGTTAAGGGATAATTGGAAGCGAGATCAGATAAACAAAGAAAAAGAAAAAATTAATCAAAAAATCAACCTTTGTTTTATAGAGAGCCATGGCACGTATGGAAGCCCAAGAATCACGCGGGAACTCCAAGAGCACGGGATAAGTCTTTGTGAGCGAACAGTAGGAAAAAGAATGCGAGAAATGGGGCTCCGCGCAACACCCGAGACCCCTTATATAGTGACGACCGATTCCAATCACAAACACTTTATCTATCCAAATCTATTGGAACGTCGATTCATGGTCGACGCCCCCAACGTGGCATGGGTAACAGATATTACTTACATTTGGACCATTCAAGGATGGCTATATTTGGCGAGTGTGATGGATCTGTTTTCTCGAAAGATTGTAGGTTGGAGCATTGGGACCGATATGAAAAAAGAGTTGCCGTTGGCAGCTCTCCAACAAGCAATTATGGTGAGGGATCCTGGTGAAGGGCTTATCCATCATTCCGACCGTGGGGCACAATATTGTTCTAATGATTATACGAATCTAATGCTTGAAAGAAAAATGAGAGGAAGTATGAGTCGCAAGGGAGATCCCTATGATAATGCTTGTATCGAGTCCTTCCATGCGACCATCAAAAAAGAATTAATTTATCGTTACCAATGGGAAACACGAGAAGGTGCCATTAAAGCAATCGGGCATTATATCAACGGATTTTATAACACTAGACGTAGACATTCCACGTTGGGTTATCTAAGTCCGGTAGACTTCGAACAAACGTACAATAAACGTCGACTATCAGTTGCCGGGTGAGAAAATTAGAGATGGTGGAAATAGGATAGGTATGGTTTTGACCTATCCTGTTTTCACCATCCCAGCAAGCGGTAGCGCGGTAGCAAAAGAAAAAACGTCG
>NZ_JBAWSY010000049.1:0-682 GCF_037104765.1 Psychrobacillus mangrovi
GGGTGAAGTCGTAACAAGGTAGCCGTATCGGAAGGTGCGGCTGGATCACCTCCTTTCTAAGGATAAACACGGAATACAGATCTTTATCTGTAGCTTAACGTTTTGCAGTTCAGTTTTGAATGTTCATGTAGTTTAATATATGGAAATTCTAAGAGGGCCTATAGCTCAGCTGGTTAGAGCGCACGCCTGATAAGCGTGAGGTCGATGGTTCGAGTCCATTTAGGCCCACCATACCTTTTAAATTTTTGGGGCCTTAGCTCAGCTGGGAGAGCGCCTGCCTTGCACGCAGGAGGTCAGCGGTTCGATCCCGCTAGGCTCCACCAAAATATGTTCTTTGAAAACTGGATAAAACGACATTGAAAGCAACAAATTCAAGAAATTCAATTAATAATCACATTGTGATTGTGTAGTACTTTTAACTACTATTTTTGAGGATTTCAAGACACAAGCAGTTCGAGGAAGCAAGTGAGTGAACACCGGAGCGTACTTACGTACGTGAGGATGTGAACGAGCGAAGCTGACGAAGAAATGCGCCGTGTATTGGAAGCCGAATTAGGTTAAGTTAATAAGGGCGCACGGTGAATGCCTTGGCACTAGGAGCCGAAGAAGGACGGCACTAACACCGATATGCTCCGGGGAGCTGTAAGTGAGCTTTGATCCGGAGATTTCCGAATGGGGAAAC